>JALWKR010000121.1 GCA_027081375.1 Persephonella sp. | reverse complement strand
GCAACACTGCTAAACACTGTGTAAGCTGTTCCTGCAGGAGTGAAAGGTGTATGACTTACAATGGATATTTTTGTTTTAGAAAGGAAAGAAATTATGTCTTTTTCATTTGTTATATTGTCATATACTACAATGTTATCTTTAAACTCTCCTTGAACAGGTCCAAGGATATTTACTTCAAAATCTTCTATTCCGTCAATAATTGTCCATCTTCTAAGATGCATTGCATATATACCTACATCAATAAGAAATTTCATGTATTCTTCATCTCTTTCCTGTTTAAACTTAAGGAAAGCTTGTTGAAATTCTTCTGTAAATTGAGAACCTAAATAGTTCACAGCAAGTCTTAAAGGCATGTCAGGGTTTCTGTAAAGAAGTCTTCCAAGTTCTACTGCAAAAGAATAAAGAGCTTCGTCAAATCTCTCTTTCCATGAATTTTCAATAATTGTTGGATCAACAACAGCTCCTACAAATGCAATATCAAACTCTTTTTCAGTATTTGCAGGAGGATAAGCTGAAGGGTTAACTCCAGGAGTAATTAAGGCAGTTCTTTTTCCTAATTCATGAGTTAACCACTGCATATGGTCAATGTCAGAAGTTAAATATAGGAACTGATTTGAATCTAAAATTTCTTTTAATTTTGTATAATGCAAAGCAGGATCCTCTAAAAACCACGTAACATGAATATTTCCTACCATATCTGGAAGGGGAGTTTTTTTACCATCTTGTTCTCCAAATATAACTCCATCGAGGTTTATATCGAAAAGGAAAAGAGGCCTAAATTCATTTAGATCTTCAACAACCTTTTGAACATTATCAGGAGTTACATCATAAATTTTTGCTTCAAAGTTTTTAGCTGAAAAAGCTTTTTCAAGCCCCTCCATTAAGATAGGAACTAGTCCTCTTTGATCAGGTGTTTGTAAAAGTGCAATTCTTGGTTTCATAATCCCTCCTATTTAGTTTAATATAATGATTGAATTTTTTATTTTACTACTAAATGCTTTGATTATCATTAAAATTTACGTAAGAGGAGTTTTTCTTGGCTGTATTTGACAGAACAGCAGTTATTGTTGGAGCTAACATATTTGGAGAGAGTATTCTAAAGGCATTAAAAAGTAGCTGGAATATTATATGTGTAGATATTGATAAAGAGTTAATACTATCTTTAAAAGAAAAATACTCTGACGAAAATATTATCTTTGTAGAGGGAGATGCCAGCAGTCTTTTAACATGGAAAAAGATAAAGAAAATAGATGAAAATATTTTTGAAAAGATTAACAACATCATAATAACAGTTAGAGATCCTGATGTATCTCTAGAAACATGTAGAGTTGCAACAGAGGTTCTAAATATTAAAGCAAATATTTTTGTCCTACTTTTTTTCCCTGATAGAAAATCAGAGTTTGATAAATATGAAAATATAGAAATACTTGAACCTACAGAGTTAATAACAAAGATTTTACTTACAAAAATTGAAAAGAACTACTCAATAGCTATAAATATTGGTTTAAGACAGGGAGAAATTATTGAGATAAATATTCTTGCAAGATCCCACCTTATTGATAGGAAGCTTAAATATCTAAAAGCAACAAGATGGAGAATAGCTGCAATATACAGAGATGGAAAGTTAATAATTCCTACTGGAAATGAAAAGATTAAAATAGGGGATAAAGTAGTTATTGTTGGAGATCCTAAGGTTTTACAAAATCTTGTGGAGCTATTTACAAAGGGAGTTCCTCAGTTCCCTCAGCAGTTTGGAGCAAATATTGCAGTTCCATACAACTCTCTTTTTAGAAAAAATTTAGAAGAAGCTGTATATATAAAGAAAAACTCTCAGGCTCATTCTGTATATATTTATCCTTTTAGGGGAAAAGTAAAAAAAGAAGATATTTATCTTTTAACTGAAAATTTTGAGATAAAGTCTCCTATTAATTCATTGGAAGATATTTTTAATGTAGAAGATGACATAGGTTTATACGTTTATCCTTTAAAAAAATCTATTTTTCCATTTTTTTCTTTATGTAAACTAAGGAAAATCTTTAAATTGGCTAAGAAACCATTTTTATTATCTTCAGGGAGGATACCTTATAAAAGAATTGTTATATCTTTAAACTGTCCTGATCCTGCCTTTGTTTTATCTATTGGAATAGAGCTTTCTAGATTAATGAAAATACCTTATGAAGTTGTATATGTTTCTCTTCCTAAGGAACTTAGAGGATTAAATGAAGAAAATGAGCTAAAAGAAAGAAAAGAGATTATAAAAGATTACGAGCAGATTTACAAAAAGAAGATTAAATTTACAGTTCTAGAAGGAAATCCTGTTAAAGAAACTGTAAAGTATGTGTGCAAAGGTACAGAAAATACCTTATTTGTTACTGCCTATGATAAGGAACAGAAAATATCTTTTTTTGAACCTCATGTTCCTTTCCTTATAGTTAAAAAATTAGGATGTTCTTCTCTTGTTATTCCTCTTGGTGTAGAGGAGATATATGGGTAAGTTAGAAGCTATTTTGCTATTTGTTATATCTCTTGGGGCTTTTATAATTCCATTTGTCAGTAAGAGAGTTAATCTTCCTTCCTCTGTTGGTGAGATGATATATGGCCTTATACTTGGGATATTTTTTAAAAACACTGTGGAACATGTTCCTATTGTAAGATTTTTAGGAGAATTAGGTTTTATTATACTTATGTATTTAGCAGGTCTTGAAATCAATTTTGAGAGATTAAAATCAACATCAAAGAGAACCATCTTTTTATACACAGTTGTTATTTTTTCTATAATTTTGATTTCTTTTGCTTATGTGTTTTATTCTAATCAAAAGTTAATTTACGCTTTGGTTTATCTTGCTACAGCTATTGGTCTTTTATACTCCATCTTGAGAGATACAGGAATTATAAAAACTCCAATAGCTCAATCTATTCTCATACTTGGAAGTATTGGAGAGATAGCAAGTTTAATTACCATAACTTTTGTTTTTCTTTATTTTAAATTTGGATTTACTTTAGAAGCATTTCTACACTTCTTAGGAATAGCTGTCTTTTTTTTCATAGCTTATATATCCTTGAAATTTTTCAAACTATATATATGGTGGCATCCTCATCTTCTAAAGCATTTTATTAAATCTGAAGATGCTTCTGAAACAGGAGTTAGGGCAAATCTTGCAAATATGTTTATATTTGTTGCTCTTGCAAGTTTGTTTGGTCTTGAGCCAATTATTGGAGCTTTCTTTGGAGGAATTCTTTTTGCACTGGTTTTCAAAGAAAGGGAGGAAGTTTTAGAAAAATTAAGTGCCTTTGGATATGGGTTTTTAATTCCTATATTTTTTATAGAAGTTGGACTTAGATTTGATATTTTTGAGCTTTTTCAACTTAATATAATAAAAAATGCTTTATTATTTTCGTTAGCTATTTTAGGTATTAGAATTCTGTCAAATTCTTTTCTGTTTCTTTCAGGTTTCTCATGGAAAGAAGTATTACTTTCTTCTTTATCTCTTTCTATGCCTCTAACCCTTCTTGTAGCTATTGCAACATTAGGTCTAGAAGCAGATATTTTATCTGAGGCTGAGGCCTCAGCTATAGTTTTAGCTGCTATGATTACTGGATTGATATATCCATGGTTTTTTAAATATTTAGTTAGATATTTAAAAACAGAAAATAAAGGATAGAAAAATGTATAAATTAACCATTGATGAAGCAGTTTTTACAGTTATAGATCTAGAAACTACTGGTTTTAATCCTGAGAACAACTCAATAATAGAGATTGCTGCAATAAAATATCAGGGAAATATCATTATTGATAAGTACTGGCAGCTTGTTAAACCTGATTATGGTTTACTTCCTAATCATATAACAACTCTTACAGGTATAACAAATGCTATGGTTATTGATCAGCCAAAAATAGATGAAGTTCTTCCTGAATTTTTAAAGTTTATAAAAAATACAGTTATTGTAGGTCATAATGTATCTTTTGATCTCTCTTTTCTAAACTACAACCTAAAAAAGATTTTTGGAACCACAATAAAAAATCCCTCTATATGTACAGACAGTTTAGCAAGAAGAATTATGCCTGACATAGATAGTAAATCTTTAGCTAATCTTGCTTACCATTTTAATATTCCTTTTCCTAAGCAGCATAGAGCTATGTCTGATGCTGAAGTTACTTTAAAAGTATTTTTAAAAATGCTTGATTTTCTTCAAGATTATAATGTAAACAGAGTCATTGATATAATAAAACTTTCTCAGGGTAAAAAGATAAACTACAAAGATAAGAGGAGAAAATATGTTTAAAGTGGGTATAATCGGCGGCGGTAACATGGGAGAGGCTATAATAAGAGGTCTTATTAACAGTGGTCTTGTATCCTCTACAGATATTATTGTTTCTGAGATAAATAATGAAAGAAGAGATTATCTGGTTAACAGATACAACATTGCTGGAACAGATAATAATGAAAGAGTTGCTAAACTAGCAGAAATAATTATCTTGGCTGTTAAACCAAAGGATTTAGAAAATGTAGTTAAGCCTATAGCCTCTTTTTTAAAAGAAAAAGTTCTTATATCTGTTTTAGCTGGTACT
>JALWKR010000120.1 GCA_027081375.1 Persephonella sp. | reverse complement strand
CTTTTTGATACAGTATACTCAAACTCGCACTTATGTTCTTCATCACAGCAGGATATAAAAAGATACGTGTTACCTTTGTAATGTATTAACCCTTTTAGTTTTGGATGATAAAAGGCTGTATTTCCAATCTCATTTTCGTTGAGGTTAAAGTTATGGTAGAAGTAAATTTTTACATGCTTTTTTTCCTCTGTTAGATTAACAGCTTTTATTTTTCTTAAGAAGATATTTGCATACTTGTGGATTGTATCCTGTATATGAAGTTCTATACCAAGTTCGTCGTTTCTTGCTACAACGTTTGATATAAGGGTTTTTTTTACGTAAGAAAAACTAAATTTCCAGCTGTTATCTAACCATCTAAACTTATCATCAACCCAAACTCCTATTCCATTCGCATTTCCATTTAGATGGTTAAACTGTCCCACATAAGGATAGTAAAAATCTCTCATATTCAGATATTCATCAAAATTGATGAACATCTGTCCGTTACTTAATATTATCTCTCTCATTAAATATCCCCTAATATACGCCGGTCTTTTTTGTTTTTAATAGTTTTTTACATACTCTTTATACTCTTGTATTCTCTTCTTTATTTCTATCCAGTTATCATTTCCAAATTTTTCAACAATAGCATTTGCTAAAACAATAGCAAGCATAGCTTCACCAACAACAGCAGCGGCAGGAACTGCTGTAACATCGGAACGCTCTTTTGCAGCGTCAAAAGGCTCTTTTGTTTTTATATTTACAGATTGAAGGCTTTTCTTTCTCATTAACGTAGGAATAGGCTTCATAGCTACCCTAACGAGAATTGGCTCTCCGTTTGTTACACCTCCTTCAATACCCCCCGCTCTATTTGTTTTATGGTAAAAACCTTTTTCTTTGTCATAGAAAATCTCATCATGAGCCTGAGAACCAAACTTTTCTGCAAGTTTAAATCCTTCTCCTATCTCAATCCCTTTCATCGCTTGAATGCTCATCATAGCCTGAGCTATCCTTCCATCTAACCTTCTGTCCCACTGAACATAAGAACCTAAACCAACAGGAACCCCTGTGGCAAAAACCTCAAAGACACCTCCTAAACTTTCTCCTCCCTCTTTAGCAAAATCTATAAGTTTTTTGAACTTCTCATCTTCCTCAGGAAATGGAATTCTAACTTCTGACTCTTCTGCTCTTTCAGAAAGCTCTTCAAGGGATAAATTAGAACTTTCCAGTAAATCCTTTACTGATAATTCACCAATAGAAACTACAAAGCTACCTATCTTTATACCTATATCCTCAAGAAGTTGTTTGCATACAGCACCAACAGCTACTCTTGTTGTGGTTTCTCTAGCACTTGCCCTTTCTAAAACATTTCTTAAATCTGAAAATCCGTATTTTATTCCACCTACTAGATCTGCATGTCCAGGCCTTGGATTTGTGATTTCCCTTTTATCTGTTGGTTCTCCCTCTATTGCCATTATATCTGTCCAGTTTTCCCAGTCTTTGTTTCTAATCATCAAGGTTATAGGAGAGCCTAAAGTATATCCAAATCTTACTCCTGATAATATTTCAGCTTTATCTTTTTCTATCTTCATACGACCGCCACGACCGTAACCTTTTTGCCTTCTCGCAAGTTCTCTGTTTATATAATCTGAAGAAATTTTTACATTTGAAGGAAATCCTTCTATTATTGCTGTTAAGGCTGGTCCGTGAGATTCCCCTGCATTTAAAAATCTTATTGTTCCCATAAAATCTCCCTAATTTTTATATTTGAAATTAATATTATAGTCTGAGAAATAGTAGAAAATATAGGGAATAGGTGTGAATAGAAAAATATATATTTCTTCTGTAGAATATCATCAAAAATTTATTTTTCCATTGGAGATTTAAATGAGACCTGAGCTCTTAGAAAAAACATTTTTACTAAAGCAAGAACTGAAAAATCTTAACTTAATAATAGATGAAGAGGCTGTAAGGCAGGAAGTATTAAAAAACTGGTATCCATATGCACCAAAAAAACAGTATAAATTTACAATAGCCGAAGATGGTTCTTTTAATAAAAAACGTTATTTGGGGTTTTATCTATATTCTGTAGCAGGGTTTGCTGTTGGTTTTACTGAAGACGAAAATACTGTTGAAGAGTTTGCAGGAGATATAGGGATAACAGTTATTAAAAAAACAGAAGTTGTGGATAGCTATCTTAAAATGCTTATGTTTCTTCTTGAGCTAAAAGCATTACTTAGACTTGCAAAAAAAACAAAGCCAGAAGTCCTGTTAATAGATGGAACATTAAGCAGTAGATTTATTACATTTTTTCCAAAAACTGACTGGTTTACATCAGAAGAGTTTGAAGGAAAAATAGCAAATTTAGCATCAGAATATATACCTATTTTAAAAGAAAATCTTTTAAAAGAAGACATTGTTGCTTTTTCTCCATCTGTAAAAATTAGTGTAGAAGAAAAACTTCTTAATATTTTAGGAAAAGGGTATGTAAGAAGGGATACTCTTGAAGCTACTTTATCAAAAATTGCATACTTTGAATATTTATTACTTCTTCATGAACTTTTTTATGGTTTAGAGTGGAACCCTTTAGTTTTGGGTATAGCTAAAACATCTCATAATACAGAAATATTTAACAAATCTTTACCTGATTTGAAGCTTTTTTATGATTTTGTGGAGGAGATGGGATATTCAGTACATAGATATGTTAATCTAGAAGAGAAAAAGTGGGAATTCTCAGAAATCTTTGAGTATTTAGAGAAAAGTATTACATCTGACCTAAAATTTACTCAGATAAAATACTTCTATGCAAAGTATGGGAATGGAAAGCATATATCTCTTATTGAAGTGTATGAAAACCCAGAGAGAAAAACTCCTTCGTTTGAGGAGATACTTGATATATTAAGTTTTTATGCTGTTGATGGTTATCCATTTTTGCTTAAAAAAGCTGATAGAGAAGTAAGAATTACAGGAAAAGATTTATCCTTTCTAGAAAGTATTTTAGACCTTAAGAGAGAATTAAGTGGTAGGGAAGTTCTTTAAGAAATCTTTTAACAAAGATGTGTTTGAAAAGCAAAAAATAACCATTTTGTTCTTTATTTTCTTGTCCCTTCTATTTTTCTTTTTTCCTAGAAAAGAAAAACCAATCTTTAAAAAAGAAGATCTGCTTATAGATATAAATAAAGCATCTTATCAGGAACTTTTATCTGTTCCTTATATAGGTAAAAAAACAGCAAAGCAAATAATACAGATAAGAAAGAAAAAAGGGAAAATAACCTTAGAAGATTTAAGAAAGTTAAGGAATTACAAAAAGTTTAGATATTTCTTAAAAGATTAAATGGTCGGTGGAGGATTCGAACCTCCGACCTCCTGCGTGTCGGGCAGGCGCTCTAGCCAACTGAGCTAACCGACCAATTTTGTGCAGAAATGAAAAATGCCCCCGACGGGATTCGAACCCGTGTCGCCGGCGTGAAAGGCCGGTGTCCTAGGCCTGGCTAGACGACGGGGGCATAACCAATGGTGAGCCGCCTGGGGGTCGAACCCAGGACCACCGGTTTAAAAGACCGGTGCTCTACCGACTGAGCTAGCGGCTCAACCAAAATAGGCTAATATTATATGAACAAGAAAAATTTTTGTCAACATTTTTATATATCTTTAAGAACCATTTCAACGAAATCAAGGGGAAGTTCTAAAACCTCAGCAATTTCTTCTGCACTCATTTTTAGTTTTCTGTGTAACTTTATAATATCTTCGCGTTTTGCTTCTAATTTTCCTTTTTCTAATCCTTCTTTTAAACCCTCTTCTTTACCTTTTTTTAAACCATCTTTGAAAAAAGGATGATTTTCAATTGTTTCTCTATCAAATGTTATTGGCATCTTTTCTACCTCTAACTTAAATTCTTCTACTAATTTAGACCTTATTGTTAACAGGTTCAATAATTTCTTTAAGTAATCTCTTCTTTCTCTTTCCGGTAGTTTATAAAGCTCTGTTAAAATTCCCCTAAAATACTTTTCTGGATTTCTTACATCACATAATACTGCTAATATTTTATCTGTTATGCTATTGCTTTTAAACAATTCCTCACAGCTTATTTCTCTTATGTCCATTAGCTTGTAGCTAAAGCTTAAGTTTTCCATTTCTATTCTGTCTTTCATTTTTAAAGGTTTTTCTCCCACATATAAAACCATCTGTTTTATTTTTCTATCTGGATACTTTGAAGAGATGAGAACAAAATACTCAAGCATTCTAAAGGGCATATTTTTATCGTTTAAGGTTTGCAGTTCTAAATGAAAAATAGAGCCGTCTTCAAGCTCAACAAGAAAATCAGCTCTTCTTTCTTTTACTTCTGGCAAGGAAGTATCCAAAAGCTTTTTAGCTTTTTTACCTGAAAGCAACTGAACAAACTTAGGGGGAATTTCCTGAATAATATCTCTAAGGGTTATGTCTATTTTTCCCAATATATTAGCCTTTTTAAGAGGTTTTTAACCTCTTCGTTTTATTGCGTTTGGGTGTTTAAATATAAAAACTTTAAAACTCTTTTTTTATTTCTCAAATCTAGCTTTATGGTATATTATTCTTAATTTTCTTCGTTTGCAGGAGAATTTATGAAAGTAAAGTATGAATATCTTACTC
>JALWKR010000119.1 GCA_027081375.1 Persephonella sp. | reverse complement strand
GATATATACCCTATTAATCCTCCAAATATAACATCAGAAAGATAATGTCTCTCTTTGTAAACTCTGCTAAAACCTACTAAAACAGGAACAGAATAAAAGATGTATTTCCTGTAATCATTGAAAGCCTGTGCATATGTTCCAAAAATAGCAAAAGAAAGAGCTGTATGTCCTGAAGGAAATGATCGTTTATCAGATTTATCTGGTCTCTCTCTATTTGTTAGAACTTTTAAAGGATAAACAATAGAAACAGAAAGAATAGATGAGATAAATGCTTCTTTAGATAGTTTTTTTAGCTTTTTGTCGTTTTTTATATGTGAATAAGTATACGTAGATATAGGAATAATAAGTACAGCAGGAGAACCAAATTGAGTGAAAAAAGAGGAAAGATTATCCAAAGACTTAGAATGATTTTTTTGAAAAAAATTTTTTACTTCATTATCTACTGAGAAACTTAAACCTGTTAGAACAAATCCTAAAAATAAGTTCCTCTCAAAGCTTTTTTCATAGGCTTTTGATGTTGAAAATATAAGAAAAAAGATTAATATAAAATGGAATTTTTTCATTGAAACCTCAACGTTTTACGTATTCTCAAATATGATAATATAAAATTTTAAATAAAAAAGTATACAGAGGTGTGGAACGTGTTTGAACTATTAACAGATAAATTTAGCGGTGTTGTTGAAAAGCTAAAAAAGGTAAAAAAGCTTGATGAAAAAACTGTTGATGAAGCTCTTAAAGATATAAGAAGAGCTTTATTAGAGGCAGATGTAAATGTAGAGGTTGTTCAACAGTTTTTAAAAGATGTTAAAGAGAAGATTTTAGGTCAGGAAGTTATAAAAGGGCTTAATGCAGGGGAAACAGTTATTAAGCTTATATATGACGAACTTTTAAATATCCTTGGAGAAGAGGCTCCTCTAAAGAAAGCTGAAAAGCCGCCAACTATAATAATGCTTGTTGGTCTTCAAGGAACAGGTAAAACAACAACAGCTGGTAAGTTAGCAAGATATTTAAAATCAAAAGGAAACTTAGTGGGAGTAGTTTCAACTGACGTTAGAAGACCTGCAGCAGGCAGACAGCTATGTACCCTTGCCAAGACAATAAATGTTCCCTGTTTTATAGATGAAAATGAAAAAGATGCTGTTAGACTAACTGAAAAGGTTATTCAGGAAGCCAAAGAAGAAGGTTTATCTCACATTATCTTAGATACAGCAGGACGTCTTCATATAGATGAAGAATTAATGGAAGAACTTGTAAAAATAAAAGAAAAGGTTAATCCAACAGAAATTCTCTATGTTGCTGACTCTATGCAGGGACAGGATGCAATAAATACAGCAGAAGAGTTCCATAAAAGATTAGGTCTAACAGGAGTTATTCTCACTAAATTAGATGGTGATGCAAAAGGTGGTATCGCTTTATCAGTAAGAAAAGTCCTTGGTGTTCCTATAAAATTTATAGGAACAGGGGAAAAGATAGAAGATTTTGAGCAGTTTCATCCAGATAGAATAGCCCAGAGAATTCTTGGATTAGGGGACATTCAAACATTACTAGAGAAAATGCAAACTGCTATAGATGAAGATAAAGCTCAAGAGATGGCTAGAAAAGTGATGAACGCTGAGTTTACCCTTGATGATCTTAAAGAACAGATTCAAATGATAAGAAATTTAGGTCCATTAGAAAATATTCTCAAAATGATACCTGGAGTAGGTTCTAAAATAAAAGATTTAAAGGTTGACGAAAAACAGTTTGTAAAAATAGAAGCTATTATTAACTCTATGACTCCTGAGGAAAGAGCTAATCCTCATATTATAAATGGAAGTAGGAAAAGAAGAATTGCAAGAGGTAGTGGAACCACTATTATGGATGTAAATAAATTGCTAAAACAGTATAAAGAGATGAAAAAAATGATGAAAAAAATGAAAAAATCTGGTAAAATGAAACTTCCGTTTAATATGCCAAATCTACCGTTTTAAAACTTTAGGAAAACAGGAGGTATAAAGGACTTGGTAAGAATAAGACTTTCTAGAGGTGGAAGGAAGAAGCATCCAGTATTCAGAATGGTTGTCATGGACAGCAAAGCTCCAAGGGAATCAAAGTATATAGACTATATAGGCACATATGACCCTATATTAAAAACTGGAAATATAAATGTTGAAAAAGCTAAAGAATGGCTTGCAAAAGGTGCTCAACCAACAGAAAGAGCATTGAAAATCCTAAAGCAATTTGGATTAGAAGAACAAGCTGCTAAATAGTGGCAGAAACTGAAAATCTAAGACGGAGGTAAACCCATGAGCAAATTACAGGAACTAGTAGAATTTGTAGCTAAGTCTCTTGTGGATCATCCTGATAAAGTTGAAGTTAAGGAGATTGAAGGGGAAAAGACAACAGTTATTGAGTTAAAAGTTGCTCCTGAAGACCTTGGTAAAGTTATTGGAAGACAGGGAAGAACTGCTAGAGCCATTAGAACCCTTCTTGCTGCTGTTGCAAGAAAACAAAACAAAAGAGCTGTACTAGAAATTTTAGAATAAAATCTCAGGGGGCTATCGCCCTCTTTTTCAATACCAATTTAAGTCATTCTTTTATTTAATCTTATAATTTCCTCTAAAGGTTTAGGTTTTCCAAAATAGTATCCTTGTGAGAAATCCACTCCTATTTCTTGAAGCATTTTATAAATTTTTTCATTCTCAACAAATTCAGCAATTGTTTTTAAATTCTGTTTTTTAGCAAAAGACACCAGTGTTTCAACAAGATTTAGTGAAAACCTTCCTTTTTCTATATTCTTTACCAAGCTTCCATCTATTTTTAGTATATCAGGATAATAGTCAAGTAATCTTTCAAAATTTGAATACCCTTTACCAAAATCGTCTATTGCGATTTTTACTCCCAATGACTTTACTGTTTTAATAAAATCTTTTACTAGAGAAAAATCCTTCACATCTTCTTCTAGAATTTCAAGTGTAACTTTTGGTGCTTTATCCTTATTTCTTTCTAAAATCTTAATTATATTTTCCCGTATATTATCCTTTTCTATATCAATCATGGATATATTTATACTAACTTCTTTGTTAAGCCTATCAATAGCCTCTATAGAATGCCTTAAAACAAAAAAAGTTAGATCACTATAATATTTAGTTCTTTTAGCAATTTCTAAAAAATAAAAAGGAGAGAATATCTTTCCCTGTTCATCAACTATTCTTACTAATGATTCATACTTTACAACTTTTCTAGTAGAGTTATCTATAATAGGCTGAAAAAAAGATCTTATTCTATTTTTTTCCACAGAATATTTTAGAAGTTTCAATATTTTTAAATTGTGTTTGGCCTCCTCTGTTATCTTTTCTTCTAGCTCATTTGCTACTACAAAATCTGTACCTAGTTTTTCTAACTTACTTAAACCGTACTTTGCATTTCTATAGGCATCTTTACCGTAAGCTAAACTTATACTTACCTCTAATTGATAATCTAAAATTTGCTCGCTGTTATTAGTTAATCTCTCTTGAAGAGATTTTAAATTATTTATAGCTTTTTTTATTACATGATTTCCCCTTTCAGTTAGTTCTTTAGCAACAACAAACTCTCCTTCTCCAAGATTGAGTACCTCTTTAAAACCGCATTCGCTAGGAATACTTTCAGATATTAAATCTAGTATCTTATTTTCAATTTTTTGAAGATACTGAAAGTCGTATATTTTTTCGATATATTTGAAATTATCAATATTTATTATAGCTACAATAAAATCTTTAGAATGATTAATGAAACTTTCTAACTTTTTTTTAGGACTCATTATTTCTGTTATATCATTTCTAACAGACAAAAATTCCTTTATTTCTCCGTTTCTATCTAAAATAGGTGTGATAACTGTATCTACATAATAAGTTGAACCATCTCTAGCTTTGTTTTTTATAATACCTTTCCAAACTTTCTTCTGATTTTTTATAGTATCCCAAAGATCCTTAAAAAAGCTTTTTGGCATATCTGGATGTCTTACAATATTATGAGGTTTTCTTAATAGTTCTTCTTTTGAAAATTTGGATATTTCAGAAAATTTATCATTAACATAAGTTATAACACCCTTTGGGTCTGTTTTGGAAACAATAAAAAGATGATCAATTGCTTTTTGATATTGCCCTAATGTAGATAAAGTTTCCTCAATGTTTCTTTTTAGATATATTTTTTCGGATACCTTGTTTATCACTTTTGAAAGATAGTCTAAATCTACAGGCTTCAGTATATACCCATCAATCCCATAATAAATATAATCAATTAGATATTCACTATGATTGTATGCTGAAACAACAACAATAGGTATATCTTTATCCTTTTCCCGAATAGTTTTTATTGTATGGATACTAGTTTCATCAGGCTCAAAAATATCAAAAATAATTATATCAGGCTTAACATGGGAATATTTTTTTATTCCCTCTTCCCCATTAGAAACCACTTCCATATAGGAAAATCTTTTTCTTAAAAATGATTGTATCTCTTTTTCTATTCTTGTGAAATTTTCAATATAAAGGAGTTTTAAATTGTTGAACTTGTAACTGGAATCAAGAAAATTAGAAAATAGAATATTCCCTTTTACAACAGGTTTCACTTCTCTCCCCCCACAAAAATTA
>JALWKR010000118.1 GCA_027081375.1 Persephonella sp. | reverse complement strand
AACAGATAGGTAAATTGTTGGAAAAAAAGTGATAAACATTCCAGAGGATGTAGAAGCGGATATAGGAATAAAAATAACTCCTAAAAATCCAAAAGACAGATATAAAATATTAGAAAAATTAAACGACTTAGAATGGGAAATTTACGATAAAACGGGTAGTTTACCGGTCATATATTGGGAATTTGAATATAAAACATAAAAAGGTTCTATTATGAAAAACTTAGCAAAAATAAAGAAAATCCTAAAAAATAAACAACAAATAAAAGCTGTTCCTATTGCGGAGCTTAAAAGAGAGCCTATACACCCGGGAGAAATCCTTGAAGAAGAATTTATGAAACCTTTAGGACTTTCCCAGTCTAAGCTTGCCAGAGAACTTGGAGTCAATGTAAGGGCTGTTAACGAAATAGTAAACAAAAAAAGAGGAATAACTCCCGAGATGGCTATAAGACTAGCCGAAAGATTTGGAACAACTGCAGAATTCTGGCTTGGATGCAGAAAGTTTAAGAAGAAAGCTATTGTGTAGAGTGAAAAAAGTAAGAAAGCAAATAAACACAGTAAAACCCGTTTTATACAAAAAACTTCTAGACTTAAAGCCTTAAATCCCCAATGCTTTTTTAACTATATTCAGCCTATTTTGCAGTTTATCTTTTTCTTTTTCCTCTGAGAAAAAGTTTATAATCTCTTCATCATTAATATTTATTTTTCCAACTTCCTGACCTTTTATCTTTTCACATACAAGGTCAGCTATTGCCATAAGTTTTTTACATCTTTTTGAAGATGTATATTTCGCATCTATAATCTTATTTCCTTCTTTCTTTATATAACATTCAACCTTATGTACCCCTTCTTTTGCACTTCCTAAAAGCTCATAACCTTCTGGAACACTTTCTACTCTATTTTTTAAATCTTTCTTTATATACTCACTTACTTTCATTCTTCCTTCCTCTCAGGCGAATATTCTATAATCAATATTATCAAAGATACCATTTTTATATTCTAGCCATTTTAGAAATACTTTATCAATTTCATTGTTTAAAAGCATCTCTTTTAGTTTTAAAAAGTTATTTATATGCTCTTTTGTTCTTCTTGTTGCGTACTCTTTAGCAGTTTGAGTTGTCATTAAAAAAGCCCAGTCGCTACTTTGAGCAAGTAAAAGTTCTCTAAGCATCTGATTTAATGTTCTTATTTTTAAAACATCTTTTTCTTCTTTAAAATCATTAGCAAGTTTTTTCATATCATCAGCCATTTTATGTAAATGTCTGTAAATCCAGTCATTTCCACTATTTAGCCATACTTCATAATATCCTTTATCTCCCCATGAGGAAGGAGAAGGTTGAATAAGCTGATTTTCAGGATACTCTTTTAGATACTCTACAGGAGTAACTGCTTTAAACTGCTTATGTTTATCTATCTCTTTAAAGAGATAATAGAGAAAATCTGGACCTTCAAACCACCAATGTCCAAAAAGCTCAGCATCATAAGGGGAAACTACAATAGGAGTTCTATCCATAAGATTTTGAAGATACTCAAACTGCTTATCTCTAGCCCAGTGAAAATGTTTTGCGTGTTCTTTTGCCCTTTCCTGTGCTACTTCAGGTATATAAGGCTCTTTTTCTCCTAAATCTACATTTCCTGTAATTCTGTAATACTTTATACCTGTATAAACTCTAACCCCATCTGGACTTATATAAGGCTTTATATAGTTAAAATCTAAATCAAATCCTATATCCCTGTAAAAATCCCTGTAGTACGGGTCTCCTGGGTATCCTTCTTTTGAGCTCCATACCTGCTTTGAGGACTCAGGGTCTCTTCCAAATGCTGCAACTCCTGAAGGGGTAAAAACAGGAGCAAAAACTCCATACTTAGGTTTAGGCATCCCAAAAACAATTCCGTGGGAGTCTAAAAAGAAAAACTCTATGCCGTATTTATCTAATATCTCATCTAATCCTACGTAGTAAGCACACTCAGGAAGCCATATACCTTTTGGTTTTTCTCCAAAATGTTTTTCATGGGTTTCAACTGCTAATCTTATCTGGGTTTCAACAGCTTTTTCATTAGGAGATAAAAGAGGAAGAAATCCATGAGTAGTACCGCAGGTTATAATCTCAATAAAACCTTTATCTTTGAAATATCTGTAACCGTTTAGTACCTGTTTATCTAAAAAGTTTATAAAAAAATCTTTTATACTTTTTATCCTGTCGTTATAAAATTTAGCAAGTCTATTAAATGTTTCGTCATTTTTTGTTCTTCCTATCTCTTTCTCAGTAAGCTCTTCAAACTTTTCTAGGTATTTTTCATATTTCTCTATAAGATACTCATCTGAAAGCATTTCTGCTAAAGGAGGTGTTACAGATACAGTAAGTCTAAAATCTATATTTTCATCCTCTAACTTTTTCATCATAATAAGAAGGGGAATATATGTTTCTGTTATAGCTTCGAAAAGCCAGTGCTCTTCAAGGAAGTAGTCATACTCAGGATGTTTCACAAATGGAAGATGGGAATGTAAAACAGGAATCCAATATCCTTTCATTATTTTCTCCTAATGGCTTTTTGTCTTAATGATAAATTTAGATTAAAAAGCTTTAAATGTATAGGCAGTTAACATCTTAGCTGATAAAAGATAAGAAAAACTACACTTCCAAATATAAGAGCATCTATTCTATCTAAGATACCACCGTGTCCTGGAATTAGATTTGAAGAGTCCTTCTCTCCAACCTGTCTTTTAATAAAGCTTTCAAAAAGGTCTCCTATTTGCCCTAGGACTGCTGAGATAAAGATTGGTATGTATGCATCATATATCTTAAGGCTGTAAGCGGTAAATCCTCCTATTACAATAGCTCCTAAAAATCCTCCAATGGCTCCTTCCCATGTTTTTTTAGGAGAGAGGGTTGGAGCTAATTTATGTTTTCCAAAACTTTTTCCTATAAGGTAGGCAAAAATATCTTCAGACCATATTGTTGCAAATAATACAAAAAGAAGATTTTTATCTATCTCATGTAAAAGTCCTATTGAAGAGACAAAAAAACTTCCATACACAAGGGAAAAGGTTAAAGAAGTAAGATACTCTATCCTGTAATATTTATGAGCTACATAAAAACTGTAAAGAAAGATAATAAGAATAGAGAGAAAAGGAGTTAAAAATAAAACAGAAAGGGAAGCAAAAAATCCTGTAACAGCTGTTAATACCGGCTCAAGACCTGAATACTTTTTATCTAGTAATCTTGTAGCTTCCCATACAGCAACGGCAGAAATAATGGCTATTCCAGCTTTAAAAAGAGGAGAGGGTATATATAAAACAGCAAAAATACCTATTAAAGCAAGTATAAAACCGGTTATAAACCTTTTTGGTAAATCACTCATTTATCACCTATTTGTTTTCTAAAACTCTTCCAAACCTTCTTTCTCTGCTTTGGTATTCATATAAAGCCTGTGCAAAATCTTCTTCGCCAAAATCAGGCCATAAAGTTTCAGTGAAGAAAAGCTCTGTGTATGCAAGTTCCCACAGCATAAAGTTTGAAATTCTCTTTTCTCCACTTGTTCTTATAAGAAGGTCAGGCTCAGGCATTTCAGGTATATAGAGATACTTTCTAAACTCTTCTTCTGTTATGTCAGTTTTTCCTTCTTCTGCTATTTTTCTTGCTGCATCTACAATTTCAGCTTTTCCACTGTAGTTTAGAGCTACAACAAGGTTCATCCCTGTGCAGTGCTCAGTAGCTTTTTCTCCTTCTTCCATAGTGTTTAAAATCATCTCTGGTAGGTTATATCTTCTTCCCATAAATCTAAGTCTTACATTTCTTTCTATAAGAGAAGGAACTTTTGTATTTATATACTCAACAAGTAGAGACATTATAGCTTCAACTTCTTCTTTAGGTCTGTTCCAGTTTTCTGTGGAAAATGCAAAAAGAGAAAGCCACTGGATTTTGTTATCTCTAGCTATATCTATAACCCTTTCAACAGTTTTTGCACCTTCTCTATGACCAAAAACTCTAGGTAACCCCCTCCTCTTTGCCCATCTGCCGTTGCCGTCCATAATAATGGCAACATGCTTAGGTATTTTGTATAAATTTGGTATCATCTAAGAGCCTCCAACTTTCTTCTTGCTAGCTGAGCTTCTTCAGTATCAGGAAACTTTTGTATAATCTCCTGTAATATCTTTTTTGCCTCTTCTTTGTTCCCCATTTTCATATAAGCATAAGCTTTTTTTAGCATTGCCATAGGATATTTATTACATTCAACTATTTCTCCAAGTTCACACCCCTGTATAAGCTTGTTCCATGCATTTATTGCTTCCTGATAGTTTCCTTCTGCATAGTAAGTTTGCCCTATCCAAAATAGAGCGTTATCATAAAGTTCGTGATTTTTATACTTAGATGCAAACTCCTGAAAGTACTGTCTTGCTTCTTCTATTTTTCCTTTGTAGTAGGCATCTAGAGCCTTTTTGTAAAGATCAACAGGATTTTCAGGCATTGTAACTTTCTCTGCACCTTCTTTTGGAAGATTAGATGGAGGCGGTGCCTTTTGGAATGTTTTTAGTTTTTCAATCTCTATAGAGTTTTTTGCTACATTTTTTGAAAGATTATCAACTCTTTGAGACAGATCCATGATGTTCATTT
>JALWKR010000117.1 GCA_027081375.1 Persephonella sp. | reverse complement strand
ATCCTTTCATCCCCTTCCACAACAATAGTTATACGGGCAACATTTGGTTCGTGAGTTTTTCCTACTGTTAGACTCTCTATGTTGTATCCTCTACCTGCAAAAAGACTTGTAATTCTTGTTAAAACTCCAAAGTTATGTTGAACCCTTACTACAATAATATGTTTTCTAACTTCTGTCTTTATTTGAGGTCTAACCTTTAATGGAGCTATGTTTTCACTCATTTTCTTACTCCTTTTTATCCTACTAGATACATTGTTTCAGCTTCACCTTTTTGTTTAGGTGTAAGGATCATTTCTCTGTAACTTTTTCCTGCAGGTACCATAGGTAAAACATTTTCTTCTCTATCAACTACAAAGTCCATAATAACAGGCCTATCGTTTATTTCCATAGCTTGCTCTAAAACAGATCTAACCTCGTTTGGTTTTGTAGCTCTCAGTCCAACTGCTCCCATTGATTCTGCAAGTTTTACAAAATCAGGATGAACAGCAAGGCAAACTGAAGAGTATCTGCTGTCGTAGAAAAATTGCTGCCACTGTCTAACCATTCCTAAAAATTCATTATTTATAATTGCTATTTTAACAGGAATTCTATACTGAACAGCAGTGATAACATCCTGCATGTTCATAACAAAAGAGCCATCTCCCTCTATTGCAAAAACAGTTTTATCAGGATTGCCAAACTTAGCTCCCACTGCTGCAGGAAATCCAAATCCCATTGTACCAAGTCCACCAGAGTTTAAAAACTGTCTAGGAAACTTGTATTTATAAAACATTGCAGCCCACATTTGATGCTGACCAACTCCTGCAGATATAATAGCTTCTCCATTTGTAACTTTATATATTTCCTCTATAACATACTGAGGCTTTATTATCTTATCTGATTTTTGATATGTTAAAGGATGTTTTTCCTTCCACTTTTCTATCTGCTTTAACCAGCTTTCTCTAGCAGAAACCCACTCAACAGGTTTCTTTTCAAGTTCTTTTAGAAGTTTCTGTAAGACATTTTTAACGTCTCCAACAATAGGAACATCAACATGAATATTCTTACTTATTGAAGCTGGATCTATATCTATATGAATGATTTTTGCTTCAGGAGCAAACTCATCAATCTTTCCTGTTACCCTGTCATCAAATCTTGCTCCAACTGCTATAAGAAGGTCAGAATGATATACAGCCATGTTTGCGTAATATGTTCCATGCATACCAAGCATATGTAGGGCTAAAGGATGTGTCTCATCAAAAACACCTTTAGCCATATTTGTAGTGGTTACTGGTATCCTAGCTAACTCTGCTAACTTTCTAACTTCCTCTGCAGCTCCAGATAGAACAGCACCACCACCAACGTATAAAACAGGTCTTTTAGCTTTTCTTATAAGTTCAGCAGCTTTTTTTATCTGAACTGGATTTCCTTCATAATGGGGTTTGTATCCAGGAAGTGCATCTATAACATCTTTTTCTGTAGGCATTTTATAGTCATACTCTTGCTGGGTAATATCTTTAGGGATATCTACTAAAACAGGTCCTGGTCTTCCTGTTCTAGCTAAATAAAAAGCTTCTCTAAGGATAAGTGCCAGGTCTTTTATATCTGTAACTAAAAAGTTGTGTTTTGTTATAGGTCTTGTTATTCCTACAACGTCTGCTTCCTGAAAAGCGTCAGTTCCTATGTAGTGAGTAGGAACCTGACCAGTTATAGCAACCATTGGCACAGAATCCATATAAGCTGTTGCAAGACCTGTAACCAAATTGGTTGCTCCTGGACCTGAAGTTGCAAGCACAACTCCCACCTTTCCTGTTGATCTTGCATATCCATCTGCCATATGAGCAGCTGCCTGCTCATGCCTTGCTAATATATTTTTAAGTGGAGCTTTATAGAGAGCATCATAAACCTCCATAATAGCTCCACCTGGTAATCCAAAAACGATTTCAACATTTTCTTCCAAGAGAACATCTATGACTATATCTGCTCCTCTTTTTTTAGGCATAATTAAAGACCTCTAACTGATATTTTAAATCTATTATTATACGCCTATATAAAGGCATATGTATAATTAGAATCATAGGGTGCTTTTTTAAAATAAAAATTAATATTGAATTATTTTTATAAATTTTCTTTATATAAAAAAACTCAAATTTTTTGACAAATAAAAAATAAAGAATTATTTTATTTATATAACTAAATAAAATTAGGAGGGCTTAAATGCTTATAAAAAAGGAACATGCTTTAGCACTTTTAAATGCTAAATCTCAGGAAGAAAAAGGTTTAGCATGTCAGATAACTATAAAAGCTGAAGAGGATCCTTATGTAGAACTTGAGCTTCAAAATCTTCTTGAGCAAGGAAACAGCCCCATAGAGTATGTACTAACGTACTGGGGAAGAAATCTTGTTTATCTTATGGAAGAGATGATTCAGAAAGGTCTTTTAAAACATCCTTCAGAATGGGATGAAAGATTTAGATGGATAGGCTCTGAAGTTATAGCAATGATTGATGCAGCTATAAGAAGCGGAGGACTTACAGGAGAATTAACTTTCCAACCTTTAGCAGAAAGAGGTTTTGCAGAAGAAAAACATGAAGAGAAAAAAGGATGGTTTAAAGAGATAAATGAATATGCAAGAGCTATTTATGATATCTATCAAAAAGCAAAACCAAGGCTTGAAATCTCTAGAGAACTTGGAAAGTATATAGCTTCAATTCCTCCTGGTCCTGCTGAAACTAGCACTTTACCTGTCCACGGTAGAAATCTAGAAATAATGGAATCTATGAGATTAATATCTTTCTCTGTTCCTAACTCAGATGTTTATACATTATCAGGTTTAGGTCAGGCAGTTCAAAAAACAGTTCAAACAATGGCTCCATCTTTAGAGACAGTTATTAACGAAGATTATATGTATGCTCTTTTAAAAGTTCTTGATAGCGGTATAGAAGCTCTTACTGTTCAAGAATCTGAGGTTCTGCAAGAACTCGCTTTCATAGATGCTGAAGGAAATCTACTACCTGCAGGAGAACACCTTTTAGAAGTTTATAGACTATGGAATGAAAGAGAATACAGACCTGTAAAAACATTTAACTTAGAGACCTTAGATCAGGAAATCCTAAAAGGATTAGAGAAGGTCTGGGAAAAACATAAAGAAAATCCAGAAATTCTCGCAACAGCTGAGGAAATAGTTCATTACCTCCTTGAAAAACCTCTAAAAGAGTATAAGCATCTTAAAGAGTTTTACGGCAGAATGATTAATCAAGCTATGGGTTATCAGAAAAAAGAGGAGCTTAAGAAAAAATGGGCTGAGTTAATGACCGTTGAAGAGCTATTCAAGCATTTCTGGGAAAAAGGAAATGAATGGTATGAAAAACTGTTTGATACTGTAAAAGAGTCTCTTTACTCATTAGAATCATTTAACCTTATTGTTTCTGAAGTTGATGAAAAGAAAGGAAAACTTATATACAAGTTTACCCCTTACGGTGTTGAGGTACTAAAAGATATAAAAGAAAAAGGAATAAGAGAAATAACTGCAACAGGAGTAAAAGCTGTAACTATAACAAAAACAGAATTTGGAGCTCCAAATTACAAATGGTATGAAGAAGGCGTAAAAGAAGGTCTTGTTGGAGGAGGATACCCTACTAAGTCAGGAGAGTTATACGAAAAACTCGCATATCAAGTAAAAAGAACTCCTCACATCACAAGATTTGAGTTAATGGTTCTGCACAAAATTCCTGAGTACGGAATGTTTTTAGAAGATCTATTTAAAGAGTTTGATGAAACACTAAAAGAAGAAGTTCAGTATGCAGTAAACAAACTTGAAGCTAGATATATACTTGATGTCCTTCCTAACAATGGACTTAGACTAACAGAACCAGGAAAGCTTATTAAAAAAGCATTATCAGGAGTTCCAGAAGGTATAGCAGACCCAATTAACCCACTTATAGTAAGAATACTTCAGGCTATAAAACAGGTAGGAAACCTCTATGTTAAAGAGAAAAGAGTTAGAATTCTTCCTAAAAACTGGGAAGAGGCTCTTAGAATATCAGGTTTAGACAAAGAAACTTTTGAAAAAGAAATAGCAGTTGCTAGACTTGCTGGATTTATAGGAAGAACATCTATACATGAATCAGGCCTAGAAATATTAGAAGCCTTAGAACTGTTAAATAAATAGCTGTTAAAGGGGGCTTTAGAGCCCCCTTTTTTTACCTATACAAAATTTTTTGTCCAAATCTTGCCAAGAAAGGAAATGATAAAATCCCAAACATTATTCCAAACACAGAAAATCTATAAACAGTTGACCTATCTATCTCATTAAAAAGAGTTTTAATCATAAAGTTTCCAGCTAACATAAGAATAAGCAGAAAAACAATCAACCCAAGTACACCTATAAACATATTAGAGTAGTAAACTTTTGACGGAGCAGTTTTATATTTGAAATCAATAACATATAAAACAACCATTGAAAACATAAATATAGCTGTAAAAGAATAACCAATACCTATACCTGCAAGTTCAAGCAAAACTTCTTCTCCTTAATTAAAGTTAGTATACACTAATTAATATAAGACATTTTTTAAGCTAAAAATATGATTATTCTCTAAAAAGTCTTTTAAACTCATCTAATTTTAACTCTGGAAATGTGTCAAAAAATCTTTCCATTTGAGATATTTCCCGTTTATAAATATTTAAAAAATCTGTATATGTTTCAAACTCTTCACTAAGGGATTTAAAAATATCTATATAGCTGTAAATATTTTCAACAGTTTTTATATAGTCTTTATTTAGTTCTTTATAAAAGAGTTCTCCATAGTTGCTCTCTAAATAAACATATGCATTAAAATAGCTCAATTTTCCTGCATTAATATAATCAGAAGGTTTTAAAGGTCTATTTTTTCTATTTACCCACTCCCTAAATAAGCCTACAAGTATAAGGGATATATCTCCTCTTATTTTATTTAATCTAAATGGGTCTTTCTCTGAAATATCAATTAAATAAAATGGAATGCCTTTATAATACAAGGCTATAACAGAGGAAATATACAAAATAATCTCTTTTGGAATAGATAACTGAAATTTTTCTGATAGCTCCTCTAAATTTTTTTGTACTGTTATTTTTAAAATATCCTTATTCATTTTCCTCTCCCCTATTGGCGCCGGTATATAAAAGTTATGATATTTTCCATTAGAGCAAAATCAATACCACTTTGTTGTGTTAAACTATATTTAAAATTATTAAGATGTTATTAATAATGAAGTTTGAGAAATATATTTACAAAAAAAACATAAAAAATCTTCCTAAGGAGCTTCTTCCTAGGGAAAAAGCCCTGAAATACGGTATAGATAAACTTTCAGATATTGAGCTTTTAGCTTTATCCTTAGGACAGGGAACAAAAGAGTTAAATGTTTTAGGTTTAGCAAGCTTAATATTAAAAGATAAATCTTTAAAAGATTTAAAGGAAATTTCCCTTGAGGAACTACTAAAGATAAAAGGAATAGGAACAGCAAAAGCTCTTCAGATATTATCCATAATAGAAATAGCAAAAAGAATTGAGGAAGAGGATGAAAAAATAACTGTAAACAAACCTTCCGATGTTTACAATCTTGTTAAATTTTTACACAAAGAAAAACAGGAAAAACTCATTGGAATATATACAAATCTTCAAAATCAAGTTTTAGGAATTAAAACTGTGGCTATAGGCTCATTAAATATTATCAGTATTAAACCTAGGGATATTTTTGTTCATGCTCTTGAATTAAATGCCTATGGGATTATCTTGGCTCACAACCACCCTGAAGGTTCCTGTGAACCTTCTGAAGAAGATATAGAGTTTACAAAAAATCTGCAAGAGTTAGCCCTTAAGCTAGGTTTTGAACTTTTAGATCATATTATTGTTGGAAAAAAAGATTACATTAGCTTAGCTAATAAAGGATTTATTTGATATTTCTGAATTTAATTACTTTTGCTGGTACACCTCCAACAATAGCGAAGTTGGGAACATCTTTAGTTACTACAGCTCCAGCTGCTACAATAGCCCCTTTTCCTATTTTTACACCTTTTGTGATAATTGCCCCATAGCCAATCCATACATCATCTTCTATAATAATTGGAGAAGTTGATATACCTTGTTCTATCATAGGAATATCTAATCTATCAAAATTATGATCTGTATCTCTAATAGAAACATTTTGAGCTATCATAACATTTTTACCAATTTTGATATATTCATTTACTCCAATTATAGAATTATAAGATATATATGAATTTTCCCCTAGAATAAGTTTTCCACTTCCCTGAATAATCACATTTGATTTAATATGACTGTTAGCTTCAAGTTTAATGGTTAACCTTTTATTATCTATAAAAAAAGGAATTATTTTAACCCCCTTCTGTATATAAGCTCCTTTTTCCAAATCTAAAAAAGGAAAATATTTAAGTTTTGCAACAATAGTCCAAAATTTATTATTAAATTTTCTTTGAATCTTATACAAAAGCCTCCATATTCTAAAAATAACAGTATCTACTTCCATGGAATGTATATTGTATGAAAACCAAGTATTTTCTTAGTAAAAATTATACATAGTATATTCCATATTGAGATAGATATTGCTGTTGAAATTGCAGCTCCTGTAGCTCCTAAACAAGGAATTAACATAAAACTTAGAATTACATTTAAAAAAGCTGATATAATAGCTGTATTTCTTAATATTTTTTGATTTTCTGTCATATTCAATAGCCCTCCAACATTTCCAGCTAAAATACTAAATAGCTGTCCAACTAATAGTATTATCAATAGAGGCTCTCCTACTTCAAATTCTTTTCCAAAAAAAGATAAAATCTCTTTTGAAAAAACAAATATGATGATAAATAAAGGTATTGATATAAGGTAAATTATTTTGCTTGATTGCTTAACAACTTTTTCAAGAGATACAAAATCTTTTTTATACCATAACTCAGCAAATTTTGGTGTTGATATACTTCCAACTGCAACTAAAGAGATATTTAATATAAGTGCAATTCTTAAAGCTAAATTAAAAATTCCAACTTCTTTTTCCGTTATAAACAATTCCAGTATAAATATGTTTATCCATGTCATAAAAAAATTAAGAATGTTAACTATAAGAACTGGAAAAGCTTCTTTTAAATAAGAGACTGATTCCTTAATGTCCAAAATCTGTATATCAAATCTAAGTTTTAAAATTTTCTTTAAAATAAATAAACTTAAAATAAAAGAGATAAATATGCTAAATAAATAAATTATAGTTGGAGTATATTGGGGCTCAATAAAACTCAAGTTCAAATAATAAACTGGTAAGATTAAAAAAATTCCTAGAATAGGAATTGACAAATTTTGAATAAAAATAAATTCTTTTACTTTTTTATGTGCTCTTAAATATTCTGCTATCAAAAGTAGAAAAACAATAGGAATAACACCAAATACTGATATTTTAATAAGGAAAGACAGATGTTCCTTGTGAAAGATAAAATTTGCTATAAAATCTGATAAAAAAAATGTACATAAGAATACTAGTAAAGAAACAATAAAGGATAATTCAATTAATTTATTAACAACATAAAAATTTTCACTATTTACATACCTTATAATAGAAACTTCCAATCCAAATCTTCCTAGAATAGAAAGAAAAGTAATAAGAGTAATTGAAATAGAAAAAAAGCCAAAAATTTCAGCACCATAAAATCTTGCTATAAGAAAAGTAAATATATAGTTAGCAAAAATTCCTATTACTCTTAATAAAAAAGCAATAGAGGAACCTTTTATAAGTTCCTCTAAATGTTTATCAAATTTCTTAATATTTAGGTTTACATTCAAAGTTTTAAACCTATTTACTAGTTGCCCACTTTATAAGGATATCAGCTACTTCCGGCCTTGAAAACTCTTTAGGTGGTCTTTTGCCTTCCCTTAACATTGCTCTTACCTTTGTTCCACTTAGATGTATATGGTCTTCTTTTGGATGTGGGCAAGTTTTAGAAGATGCCATATTCTCACATTTTGTGCAGTAAAATGAATGCTCAAATTTAAGTGGCTGAATTTCAAGTTCGTCTACAAACTGCTCTACAAACTCCTGAGCTTCATATGTTCCATAATAATCTCCTACACCTGCGTGGTCTCTTCCAATTATCATGTGTGTAGCACCATAATTTTTTCTCATAAGCATGTGATGGATAGCTTCTCTTGGTCCTGCATAATGCATTGATGCTGGTAAAACAGAGAGATGAACTTTTTCTTTATTAAAGTAATTATCTATTAAAACCTCATAACATTTCATTCTCACATCTGCTGGTATGTCATCTGGTTTTGTTTCTCCAACGAGGGGATGTATCATTACACCGTCCATAGGTTCTAAAGCCACTTTTATTATGTATTCATGGGCTCTGTGTATTGGGTTTCTTGTCTGGAAGGCTACTATCTTCTTCCATCCTTTTTTCTTTATGTTTTCTCTTACCTGTGCTGGGTCTAAGTAATACTTTTCATCTATTCCTTCTCTGATAGGTCTATTTAAAAGTCTTATAATTTCTCCACCTATAAAGTTGTTTCCTGCATTTTTTACAACTTTTACCCCTGGATGTTCTATATCTGTCGTTTTAAATACATTTTCACAGTAGTTTTCAAGGTCAAGATTGAACTTATCTTCTATAACCATTATTGCTATTGGTCTATCATGTTTATCATAGAGGGCAACTTCATCTCCTATTTTCAGTTCTTTAAATATTTCTTCAGGGATAGGTAAAACAATAGGTATAGACCATAAAAGTCCATTTTTTAGATGAATATTGTTTATAACTTCTTCTGCATCTTCTTTTGTCATAAATCCGTTTAATGGTGAAAACCCACCATTTGCTATCATCTCACAATCACTTACATATCTATCAGCTATTGTAATTTTTTTTAAAGTTTTAGCTTTTTCTAAAAGTTCTTTTTTCTCTTCTTCTGTAGCTATCTTATTTATTAGTTTTCCTCCATGAGGATTTAACATCTTTATTCAACCTCCAGATATCCTTTTTCTTTAAGATAAGAGATTATTTTTTCTACACTTTCTTCAACACTTTCTCTATCTGTCTCTACAACTATTTCAGGGTTTTCAGGTTCTTCATAGGGGTCATCTATTCCTGTAAAATTTTTTATAATTCCTGCTCTTGCCTTTTTATAAAGGCCTTTAACGTCTCTCTGTTCACATACTTCTAAAGGACATTTGACATATATTTCAATAAACTCTCCTTCTTTAACTAAGTTCCTAACAAATTCTCTATCCTTTTTATAAGGTGATATAAACGCTGTCAAGGTTATTATTCCTGCGTCAACAAACAGTTTGGCAACTTCTCCAATTCTTCTTATATTTTCTTCTCTATCTTCAGCAGAAAAACCTAAGTCTTTGTTTAAACCTGTTCTTATATTATCTCCATCTAATACGTAAGTATGAATTCCCATCTCAAAAAGTTTTTCTTCAACTGCATGAGCTAATGTAGATTTTCCGCTTCCAGAAAGACCTGTAAACCACAGAATTACTGATTTATGACCTTTTTGTCTCTGTCTATCTTCTTTTGTTATATTTCCTTTATGTGGAATTATGAACTTTTTTCCCAATTTATACAATCCCCCTTTATTTTAGATAAAAAATATACAAAATAAAGATACATATTATTGCATAACCAATGGATAAAGGTAAACCAATTTTAAAAAAATCTTTAAATTTATAACTCCCTGCGGCATAAACCATAAGATTTGTCTGATATCCTATAGGAGTTATAAAACTTGCAGAAGCTCCGTAAGCTACTGCAAGAATAAAAGGATAAGGTTCAACTCCGTAATATTGTGCAGCTGATAATGCTACTGGAAATGCTATGGAAGCCGCTGCAATATTAGTAATAAATTCTGTTAGTACATTTGTTATAAGATATACTCCGATAATTCCTCCAAGAACTCCCAAAGGTAAAAATAAACTGTTAATATAAGAAGCAATTAAATTTGCAGCTCCTGTTATTATCATTGCTTTACCTATAGAAATAGAGAGAGCAGCTATTACTGCAAGATTTATATCTATCCCTTTTTTTATCTCTGAATAAGGAAAAATTCTTGTTATTATAAGAAATGATAAGAATATTAAAAGACCTGAAAAAAGAGGTAATATTTTTAAGGTTGAAAGAAGTATTACAAAAATAAATCCCCAGAAAACTAAGTTTCCTTTTTTTAAATCTATATTAGATATGTCTCTCACTTTAGAAATAATATAAAAATCTGTTGTATCCTCTGCTCTTTTCCAAAAATCTTTTCCAACAAGAAGAAGTAATAAATCCCCTGGCTTTAAAACAATTTCTCCAATTTTCCCGCTAAGCTTTTCTCCATTCCTATGGACAGCTAAAATAGCAGCATCAAATTTACCTCTAAAATCTGTATCTCTTACTTTCTTATTTATAAGTGAGGAATTATAAGAAATAACAACTTCAACAATCTCCGAATAACCATTTTCTAAATTGCAAAAGTCTGGAAGAGATAAACCAATATCAGACTCTACCAAGTAAGAAATAGCTTTTGTATCTCCGACAAATATTAAAATGTCATTTTCTTCTAGAGTTTCAGTAGGAGAGACAGGGGCTATTCTTCTATCTTGTCTTATAATCTCAGCAAGGAAAAGCCCCTTTAGATTTCTAAGATTTGCCTGCAGAACAGTTTTTCCTATAAGTTTAGAATTTTTATTTATTTTAGTTTCAACTAAATATTCCTTTTTTCTTTGGAGAAAAGTTTTAAGTATATCTTCTCTATCAGGTAGAAGTTCCTTTCCTAAAACAAGCATATATATAAAACCAAATATTGTTGCTGGTATTCCTACATAAGCAAAATCAAATATATCAAAAGCCTTAAGACCACTTTCAACAGCAAAACCATTAACAATAAGATTTGTTGATGTACCAATAAGAGTGATTGTTCCACCAAGTATTGCAGCATAGGATAGAGGAATTAAAAGTTTTGATGGAGATATATTTTTCTTTCTACCCCATTCAGAAACATATGGAATTAGCATAGCTACTATAGGTGTGTTATTTAAAAATGCTGATATTGAAGAAACAGATACAATCATCTTTGATAAAAAGGTATTGTAGGAATCTTTTTCTCTAAGAATTTTAGAAAAATAGTAACTAACTATACCTGTTTTTTGAATAGCACTGCTAACAATCAAAAGAAGAATAATTATAGCTACCTGTTTGTTAGAAAATCCTGATAAAGCTTCTTCTGGTTTTAAAATTCCAAATATAACAAGTATAGAAACAGATATTAAAAATACTGCTGCAGGGTGAAACTTTTCAGTATATAGGGAATATATTAAGAATACTAAGACAGAAAATAAAACTAAAATATCAAAAGACATCTTCCCTAAAGGCTATAAAGTGTGGGTTTAATAAATTCTCTTTGTTATACACCAGTTCAGGTAGTTCTTTAATTTTATCTAAAACCATTCTACTTTCATATTTTACAACTTTTCCTCCTGTCCCATTTAGGATTGCATGTGCTGCAGCAGTATCCCACTCCATAGTAGGAGCAATTCTAGGATAAATATCTGCAACACCCTCTGCTACAAGACAAAACTTTAATGAAGAACCTATAGATACAGTTTCTACTTTACCAAATTTGCTTTTTAGCATATCTATAAACTCTTTGGTCTCTTCATTTAAGTGAGATTTACTTGCAACTACTGTTATTTTAGGGCTATTTTCCCTTCTTTCAGGAAGTTTTGTTTCTATTCCTTTTTCTATTTTAAAAGCTCCTATATTAGATCCACCGTAATACAATGCATCAATAGCTGGAGCATAAACTACCCCAAATACTGGTTTATTTTTGTGAATAAGGGCAATATTTACAGTAAACTCTCCATTTCTTTTTATAAACTCTTTTGTCCCATCAAGAGGGTCAACAAGCCAGAAATATTCCCAATTTTTTCTTTTCTCAAAAGGTATATCTTTTCCTTCCTCACTTAAAATTGGAAAGTTTGATATCTCTTTAAGAGAAGTTTCTATAGTTTTATGAGCCCTTTTGTCTGCTTCTGTCAAAGGAGAGTTATCATCTTTATATTCAACAGATATATCCCAATTGTAAACTTTTAAAATCTCTTCTCCTGCTTTTTTTGATATATCAATAACTGCTTTCAATAGTTTTTCCATTGTATTGTCCTCTAGTATATGTTTGAATGAAATATAATACTCAAATGCATATTTAAATCAACTAAGTAAAATATCATAAATCTGTGAGGAAAAAATGGAAGTAAAGATAAAAAAGCTTGTATATGGCGGAAAAGGTTTAGGAAAAATAAATGGAAAAACATGTTTTGTACCCTTTGTTTTACCTGAGGAAACAGTTGAAGTAGAGATAGTTAAAGAAAAGAAAAGCTTTGTTGAATGTGATTTAGTATCTGTGATAGAACCTTCTCCATATAGAATAGATCCCCCATGTAAGTATTTTAAATACTGTGGAGGTTGTGACTATCAGCATATACCTTATGAAAAACAGGTAGATATAAAAAAAGAGATATTAGAAGAAACGTTATCAAGAATAGGAAAGATTGAAAACCTTAAAATAGACAAAGTAATTCCATCCATGGAACCTTTCAGATATAGAAATAGAACTCAGCTAAAAATATACGGAGAAAAGGTAGGGTTCTATAAGAGGGATAGCAAAGAGATAGTCAATATAGATACGTGTCTGTTGCTAAAAGAAGACCTTGATAAAGGAATAAACGGTGTTAGAAACACACTCCCTTTTTTAACATTTCAACCTGTAGAAGCCCATCTATATTCATCAAATCAAGATGAGATGCTTGTTAAGTTTATATATCCAAGGAGAATAAAAAGATTTCCCCTTGGTTTAAAACATTTAAGACAGTTTATATCTAAAAATGTAAAAGGAGTTGGAATATACAGAAGAAAGCCTGATGGATATACAGAAAGGCTATTTACTATAGGCAATATATTTGCATTTGAGAAAGTTGAGGATATAACATACAGGGTTTCAATAGACAGTTTCTTTCAGGTAAACAGATTTCAGGTTTCAAATCTAATAAATGAAGTGAAAGGTTTTTTTAAAGATAAAAAATATAAAACAATCATAGACCTTTACTGCGGTGTTGGGACATTGACCCTTCCTGTAGCTGAATTTTCTGAAAATGTTATAGGGATTGAGTCAAATCCTTATGCTATTCAGGATGCAAACCATAATAGAAAGCTAAACAATATAAAAAATGCTTCCTTTATCAGAATGGAATCTAGAGATGCTGTATCTATAATAGAGGAGAAAAGACCTGAAGCTATTATAGTTGATCCTCCAAGAACAGGCTTAAGTAAAAAGATAATAGAAAAAATAAACTCAACACCTTCTATAGAAAAAGTGGTATACGTATCCTGTAATCCATCAACTTTAGCAAGGGATATAAATCTATTTAAAGAAGGAAATTTCAAACTAAAATCTGTCAGTATGATAGATATGTTTCCTCAAACCTACCATATTGAAAGTATTATTTTATTGGAGAGATAAAATGGAAAAGGTAGAAAAGTTTGAACTTATAGATTTTGAACAGATAAAGAAGGACTTTGAATTCACAAGAAAAGATGTAAAAAACATTCAAAAGCTAAAACCTGTAATGGTTAAGTATGTTGATGAGTTTGTTGAAAGGTTCTACAGGTTTATTCTTAGATTTCCTCAATCAAAAAAATTTTTAAAAGATGAAGAAACAGTTAAAAGACATCAGGAAAAGCTCAAAGAGTGGTACTTTGATCTGTTTTCTGGAAAATACGACTACACATATTTTTTAAAACTTCACAAAATTGGAGAGAAACATGTTGAGATAGGCCTTCCAACTCACTACGTAAACGCTTCTTTTAACTTTATAAGAAGATTTTTTATAGAAAAAATAAACGAAGAGTTTGGTTTGTCTGAAGAGAGAAATCAGCTTGTAGCGTCTATTGGAAAACTTCTAGATATAAACCTTGATGTTTTAACCCTTGCATACAGAGAAGAAGAGCTAAGCAGATACGAAGAGATGACAACTTTAGAAAAGATGCTTTACAGTTTTTCTAGAAAATTTGCTGATATGCTAGATTTTGCGTTAGTTGGGGCATTAATACTGGTTTCTTTCTTTGTTCTAGGTCTTTTTATATATGATGTTTACCAAATGGTAACTATGCAGATTGCTTTTGATAAAGCAATTATAGCCACACTAGGTACATTACTTATTCTGTGGGCTGTTTCTGAGTTAATGCAGGAAGAGATAAAACACCTGAAAGGTGGCGGGTTTGCAATAGGAGCATTTATTGGTGTTGCTCTTGCTGCAATGATTAGAAAAATACTTATTGCCTCCTTATCTGCTGAAAAGTATCTCCAGCTTCTTAGTTATGGAGCTATAGTATTAGCTCTTGGGATTGTTTACTGGCTTTTATCAAAAAGAGAAAAATAATCTTGAAAATTATATATCTTGCCTAAGTTGTTTTCCTTTAAAAAATCTGGAGGAAGTGAATGAAATTAACTTTTAAAGATAAACATGAGTATGTAGATTACTGGAGCTTTTATATAGAGCTAGAAAGAGACGCAGAAAAAGAATTTCATCTAAATGAAATAATGAATTTATCAGGAAAGGAAAGAGAAAAAAAAGGTAGAGCTATACTAAATCTAAAAACTTCTTATATGGGAGAAATTATTGGTGATTTTCAGGTGTATAGATTTTACAGAGAAGATATGCCTGACCATCAGATAAATGTAGGAGATGTTGTTCTTGTTAGCAGAAAGCATCCTTTAAAAGATGGAATAGAAGGAACAGTTTTTGAAAAGGGTAAATACTTTATAACAGTTGTGTTTTCTCAAAAACTACCATCTGGAAAGAAATGGAGAATAGACCTTTTTGTGAATGATATCACCTTCAAGAGAATGCTTGGAACACTTGAGTTTTTTGAAAAAGGTTACTCCTTCTATCCAGAAGATATTATTTTAGGAAATGGTAAACCTTACGTCTGTGAAGAGGAGGAAGTAGAGTTTTTTAATAAAAATCTCAATGAGTTTCAAAAGGAGGCAGTGAGAAAGGCTGTTTGTAGTGAAAAACTCTTTCTCATACATGGTCCTCCAGGAACAGGGAAAACAACAACTCTTATAGAAGTTATTATGCAGCATATAAAGAAAGGAAAAAGAATTCTTGCAACAGCAGACAGCAATACAGCAGTAGATAATATAGTGGAAGGTTTAGTTGAAAAAGGAGTAAATGTAGTAAGAATTGGACATCCTGCTAGACTAAAAAAAGAGCTGTTAGATGTTTCTATAGATGCAAAAGCTTTTAATCATCTAAAATATGCAGAAATTAAGAGTTTAGAAAAAAAGATAAATAAGTTAAAAGCTCTTCAAGAAAACTATTTAAAACCAACTCCTCAGAGAAGAAGAGGCCTCTCTTATGACCAGATACTAAAACACGCAAAAGCTGGAAAAAAAGTTAGAGGACATAAAATTGAAACATTAAAGAGCATGGCTGAATGGATAAGACTTCAAAAAGATATAAAGAAACTAATAGAACAAAAGAGAAGAATAGAAGACGAGATTATACAGGATATACTATCAAATAGCGAGGTTGTATGTGCCACAAACTCAGGAAGTGGAAGTGAGTTTTTAATGGAACACTATTTTGATGTTGTTTTTATAGATGAAGCATCTCAAGCAACAGAACCTAGCTGTCTTATCCCTATGATAAAAGCAGGAAAAGCTGTTTTAGCAGGAGACCATAAACAATTGCCTCCAACAGTTCTTCATCCAGATGCAAAACCTCTATCTTTCACAATGTTTGAAAGATTTATAAAGCTTTATCCTCAGGTTTCCTATATGCTAAAGGTGCAATATAGAATGAATGATATTATAAAAGAGTTTTCTTCTAAGGAGTTTTACAATGGAAAACTTATATCAGCTGAAGAGGTAAAAGATAGAAAACTTTCAGATATAACAGGAGATATTGGAAAAAATCCTGTTACAGACGACACACCTGTTATATTTATAGATACAGAAGGAAAACTTTTAGAACAGCAAAAAAAAGGTAGCAAATCAAAATTTAATCCTGAAGAAGCTGAAATTGTTAAAAAGGTTATTGATTTCTTAAAAGAAGCAGGTGTAAAAACTGAAGATATAGGTGTTATTACACCTTATAAAGACCATGAAGAATATTTAAAAAAGTTGATCCCAGATGTTGAAGTAAAAACTGTAGATGGTTTTCAAGGAAGAGAAAAGGAAGTAATCATTATCTCTCTTGTTCGTTCAAATCCTGAAGAAGAGATAGGATTTTTAGATGATTTAAGAAGGTTAAATGTAGCCCTCACTAGAGCAAAAAGAAAACTGATTATTATAGGAGATAGTAAAACTCTATCTTCAAATGAAACATATAAAAAGTTAATAGATTACATAAAAGAAAAAGGCAAATTTATTTCATTTCAAGAAGTTTAATATTAATTAAAAAAACCCTCCCTTTTGGGAGGGCATAGAAGAAGGGAGAGTGGATGAGAGCATATTATTTTTCAAATGGATCTTGGAAGAACTCAACATTTCTGTAAGTCCACTCGTGAGCTCCATTGTCATAAACAGGTATCATCTTAGATTTTCCATTTCTGTTGTCGTATGCAGCAAACTCTACATCTCTCTTAGGTGCACCTACTGTGAGTATTACTGAGTAAAGTGGAGCCATTCTTCTTAAGAGGCTAGGATGTTCTCTCTTAGCTTTAGCTGCAATGTAATCTCCAGTTAAGATTCTTACTGAGTTTTTACCAACTTTTCCAAGGTAGATATTATCTACAACGTTACCTTTGTTATCCCAAACTCTAGCATAGATTTCAGCATCCCAGCAAGAGTTGTTAGATACAACAATTCTGAACATATTGCTATCTAACATGTAAGGAACGTAAGCTTCATCACCGTTAGGTTCCCATTTCTTGAAGTAAGCAACTTTATCAGCATCATAACAGCATTTGTCTGGAGCACACTTAGCAGCTTCTTCTTCATTAAGGGTTACAGTAAATGCTAAATCATTATCTGGAGAGTAGATTCTAAGTTCTTCTTCAAGTCCCCATCTTACCCACCAGAGTCTATCTCTACCGTCAACTCCCATGTATACATCATCAGTCCATACGCTATCTCTTTCAATTTTGATTACAGTAGAAGTACCTGTGGAAGGATCTCCATCTTCTACAGTTATGTCTGCTGTGCTACAAGCTCTTCCAGGAGTTAAAGGAATATGAGCTGATGCTGCAGTTGTTGGATCTCCATTGTTGTCAATGAACATTCTGTTAGGGAAGTCTAATGCTGCATAAGGACCTTTTTTCATACCGCGTCCGTTAATGTTATCACAAGCATATCCATCATCTACGTCGTAGATAGATACATTAAACTTAGCAGTCCATCCTCTAGAACCGAGAACAATATCATCATCTACAACATCTCTTGGGTCGTTAAGGATAGAAATAGTACCGTCAGCTGCATGTAAGTCTGTGCAGTGATCAGAAGTTAAGATATCATCGTTGTCTCCAACAGGTATAAATGCAGTACCAGGTTCATAAGTTGATTCGTAACATTTGATTAAACCAGATTTACTATTAGAGCAATCTACAGTTCCAAGGGATCTTGGATACATATCAATGATAGACAAGCTAGATTTCATACCAAGGAGGAACTGACATTTTGTATCTATAATACATTTTGGATTTGCATGATAACCTGGTAAAGGTTCTCTACCTGAA
>JALWKR010000116.1 GCA_027081375.1 Persephonella sp. | reverse complement strand
AATATGGAGTAAATTTTGAATTTAAGGAAGGTTTAATAGGAGGAGCAGCTATAGATGCTACAGGAGAGCCTCTTCCTGATGAAACATTAAAGATTGCAAAGGAAAGCGATGCTGTTTTACTTGCAGCTGTAGGTGGGGAAAAATGGGATAACCTTCCAACAGATAAAAGACCAGAAAAAGGGTTATTAAAAATAAGAAAAGAGCTTGAACTATTTGCAAACCTTAGACCTGGAAAAGCTTACTCTGCACTTTTAGATTCATCTCCTTTAAAGGAAAGCCTTATAAAAGGGGTTGATCTACTTGTTATTAGAGAGCTAACAGGTGGTATTTACTTTGGAGAACCTAGAGGAATAGAAGAGAGAAATGGAGAGAAAGTTGGTTACAACACAATGATTTATTATGAACATGAGATAAAGAGAATAGCAAAACTTGCTTTTGAACTTGCAAGAAACAGAAGAAAAAAAGTTACTAGCGTAGATAAAGCAAATGTTCTTGAAGTTTCTGCAGTATGGAGAGAAGTTGTTACAGAAACCCATGCAGATTATCAAGATGTTGAACTTGAACATATGTATGTAGATAACTGTGCCATGCAGCTTGTTAGAAGACCTAAAGATTTTGATGTTATAGTAACAGGAAATCTGTTTGGTGATATCCTTTCTGACGAAGCTGGAGCTTTAACAGGTTCACTGGGAATGCTTCCTTCTGCATCTATTGGAGAAAAGTATGCTCTTTATGAACCAGTTCACGGTTCAGCTCCTGATATTGCAGGACAGGGTATTGCAAACCCAATTGCTATGATACTCTCAGCTGCAATGATGTTAGACATTACATGCAAACTCCATGATGCAGCAAAAGATATAGAAAATGCAATTGAAAAAGTTTTAGAAGAAGGATACAGAACAGGAGATATATGGTCACCAGGAACAAAAAGAGTAAATACAAAAGAGATGACTCAAGCAATTATAGAACATCTATAGTTTGTAAAGCCCCTTTTAGGGGCTTTATGACAAATCTTATTTTAAAATAAGAAAAAATTCACGATAATTTAATCTTAGTTATTTATTAATAAATAAACAAATAATGTACTTACCAGTATTACAGTGGGGTATATAGTGAGACCGGTTTTTTTTATATTATTTTTTCTTTTTTTAGATGCTTATTCTTTTGAACCTATAAAACCTATTCCTGAAAAAGTTCCATACAACAGAGAAAAAGCAGAATTAGGAAAGCTACTATTTCATGACCCTATACTTTCTAAAGATAGGACTGTTTCCTGTGCAACATGTCATGATCTTTATACAAAATGGGGAACAGACAGAAGGGATGTTTCTGTAGGGGTTGATGGTAAGAAAGGAAATGTAAATGCTCCTAGTGTTTTTAATGCATACTTTAACTTTAGGCTTTTCTGGAATGGTAGAGCAAGAAATTTATTTGAACAGGCTAAGGGACCCCTGCACAATCCAGTTGAGATGGCAATGGATAAAGAAGAGATAGAAAAAAGGCTAAATAACAATGAATTTTATAAAAAACTTTTTAAAAAAGTATATAAAACTGACAAGATAAAATACTGGCAGGTTTTAGATGCTATAGCAGAGTTTGAAAAAGCATTAATAACTCCAAACAGTAAATTTGATAAATACCTAAGATGCAAAGAAAAAAATATCAATAATCTAGAAAAATGTAATTCTATTCTTACAGAAAAGGAACTAAAGGGATATATTATCTTTAAAAGAGTTGGTTGTGTAACCTGTCATAACGGTATCAATGTTGGAGGAAATTCCTTTCAAAGATTAGGGGTTATTAATAAATACCAATGGAAACCTTCTAACCCAGATAGATATCAGGTAACTAAAAGAGAGGAAGATAAAAATGTCTATAGAGTGCCATCTTTAAGAAATATAGAATGTACTTATCCTTATTTTCATGATGGTTCAGTGAAAACATTAAGGGAAGCATTAAAAAAGATGTCTTACCACAATTTAGGATTTGAATTAACTGATAAAGAGATAGATTATATAGAGGCGTTTTTAAAAACATTAACAGGAGAACTGCCTGATATATTAAGGGAGAGTGAAAGTGCAAATAATGAAAAACCATAAAATAAAAATATTTTTAATACCTTTTATAGCTATTATTTCTATTGCAGGTTTATTTTACTTTAATATGTGGACAAAGGAGTATTTTAGAACATCAGAGGAAATCCTTGACAACATAAAAGATTTGCAAGCTTTAGAATATAACTTAGATACAGATTTGATCAAAAGTAGTTTCTTTTTATACTACGATTACGATAATATCTACAAAAATTTAGAGACAATAAAAGAAAAAATCACTTTTCTAGAAAATATTCCTCACTTTATAAGTTCTTCTCATGGAGAATCTTTTAAATACTTACAGCAATATAAGGAATATGTTAACAATAAAGAAGAAAAGATTATAAAGTTTGAAACGTTAAATTCTGAAATAAAAAACTCCACTGTATATATCCCAAGCTTAATTTTAAAGTATATAAGCAGTTTAGACTTAGATAATGATGTTGGTAATGACAGTTATTTACAGCTTTACACATATAAGTTAACAAATCTTTTAGCGTTTTTATTTCTGCTCAAAAACAGCACAGATATTGATTTTTTAGGTTCTTTAAAAAATTTAGTTAAAGATTTAGAAAGCTTTGACTTTAGCGAAAGAGAAAAAATTGCTCATTTTCATTCTGTTTTACTGTCCCACTTAAAACTGTATATTAGCAATTATCCTGAATATCACAAAATATTAAATTATCTTGTGAATGATACAAAAGGAAAAGAATTACTATCCAATATTAACAATAGTTTTGTAAAAGAAACAAAAAAAGAAACAGAAGTTATTACTGTTTTTTCCTTTGGTTCTACAGGTTTCTTTCTCCTACTACTAGCATATACAGCGTATCTCCTTTTATCCTTAGATAAGAAGAATATGCAGCTTATAAAAATGGCAAGGAGATTAGAAAAAATAACTGAAACTGACGATGTTACAGGACTTCCAAACAGAAGAGCTTTTAATCAGGATGTTATAAGATACAGAAATCCTACTTTTATTTTAATAAATATAGATGGTTTTAAAAATATAAATGATTTTTATGGAACAAAAGCAGGGGATTTTATTCTAAAAGAATTTGGAAAGTTTTTAACAGAATTTCTAAAAAAGATAGGTTTAAATGATGCAAAGGTTTATAGACTAGGGGGAGATGAGTTTGGAATACTGTATGAAAACAAGAGAAGAGAAACAGAGAGCTATGTTAAAAGGCTTCTTTCTGAATTAGAAAATAAAGTTTTTAAATATAGGAATCTTGAACTAACCTTAAATGTTTCAATAGGTATAACTTTTGAAGCACCTTTACTAGAAAAAGCAGATATGGTTTTAAAAGAGGTTAAAAATAGAAGAGAGAAATATCTTATATACTCTAAAGATTTTGATAAAAGCGTTGAGATACTAGAAAATCTAAATATTCTTGATATTATAAAAACAGCTGTAAAAGAAGATAAAATAATTCCTTTCTTCCAGCCTATTGTTGATAACAGGACTGGAGAAATTGAAAAGTATGAAGTTTTAGCAAGATTAGAAACATCAGATAACAGATATTTATCTCCTGGTGTTTTTCTCCCTGTTGCAAAAGAGTCAAAATACTACCGTGATATCACAAAGATTATTGTTAGAAAAGCATTTGAAACTATATCAGAAAAGAATGTAAATCTTTCTATAAACCTATCTATTGAAGATGTTTTAGACCACATAGTTATTGATTATTTTTTAGGCCTTCTAAAAGATAATGAAAATCTTGCACATAAGATTACCGTTGAACTTTTAGAAAGTGAAAGTATTCAAAATTATAAACAGGTTCAGGCATTTGTAGAGCAGATAAAAGGTTTAGGAGCACATTTAGCAATAGATGATTTTGGAGCAGGCTATTCAAATTTTTCGCATGTTGTTAATCTAAAACCTGATTTTGTAAAGATAGACGGTTCTCTTATTAAAGATATACATAAAGATCCTTACTCTAAAATAATTGTTAGTACTATTGTAGACTTTTCCAGAAAGCTGAATATAAAGACAGTTGCAGAGTTTGTTTCTTCTGTTGAAATATACAAGGTTATAAGAGAACTAGATATTGATTACTCTCAGGGATTTTTTGTAGGAAAACCTATAAGACACATAGATGAATACAAAAAAATAGAAAGCTATAGATAACCTTCTACTGTTTTTTATCAATGGAAAAATCTCTTTTTTGTGATAAATTTTTCTAAAAATTTTCAAGGGGTATCATGGTGAAATTTGTAAAATTTAATCAGTATCTTAAAGAAAAGTATGGAGGAAGAATTCAAAAAATCTCTATAGATGCAGGTTTCACATGTCCAAATAGAGATGGGTCAAAAGCTTCTGGAGGATGTACATTCTGTAACAATATCTCCTTCAGTCCGTATGCAATGTCTAAAAAGACTGTTGAAGAACAGATTGAAAAGGCCATGGAGTTTTACAAAAAAAGATTTAAAAACTTAAAAGGATTTATAGCTTATTTTCAGGCTTTTACAAATACATATGCTCCAGTTGAAAAATTAAAAGAGCTTTACGATAAAGCAATGGAATATCCAG
>JALWKR010000115.1 GCA_027081375.1 Persephonella sp. | reverse complement strand
GTTTTAGATAGAGAATTTGAGATAAACTGTGTTTCTGTAGGAAATCCCCACTGTGTAATAATTGTTGATGAGCTTCCAACAGAGGAAGAGGTAAAAAAGTACGGCTCTTTGATAGAAAAAAATCCAATGTTTCCAAACAGAATAAATGTTCAGTTTGTTAAACCTGTTGATAAAAATAAAGCTGAAATAAGAATATGGGAAAGGGGAGCAGGATATACTTTAGCTTCAGGTAGTTCTTCCTGTGCTGTAGCTTCTGTTCTTAAGAAAAGAGGTTTATCAGAAGGGAATATAGAGATTGTTATGCCAGGAGGTACTTTGTTTATACAGATAGATGATAAATGGAATATAAGAATGACAGGAGAGGTTCAGGAAATCTGTTCTGGAGTTTTATCACAAGAACTGGTAGATAATTTCATTTAGATTTTGAAATCTATAAAAAGTTTTATAAAAAAATCTATCTTTATGATGATAGTCATTTAAGGTAAACTTATTAATAATTATTCTTAATTAAAACTTAAGCAATCAAAGGAGGTAGCAACATGTCAGAAATTATCTTAGTAGGACAGGAAGTTCCTGATTTTGAAATGGAAACTTACGAACCTGAAACAGGAAAATTCGGAACATTCTCTTTAAAAAAAGCTAAAGAAGAAGGAAAGTGGACAATTTTATTTTTCTATCCAGCAGACTTTACTTTCGTATGCCCAACAGAATTAGCTGACCTTGCAGAAGTTTATCCAAAATTAAAAGAACTTGGATGTGAAGTGGTATCAGTATCAACTGATACTAAGTTTGTTCACCTTGCATGGCATAGAGATGAAAAACTTTTAGAGAATGTTAAATATCCAATGGGTGCTGACCCAACAGGAAAAATCTCAAGAATGTTTGGAGTATACGATGAAAATACAGGACTTGCGTTAAGAGGAACATTTATCATCTCTCCAGAAGGAAAACTTGTAGGTTCTGAGGTTAACTTCTACAATGTTGGAAGAAATGCTGATGAGCTTCTTAGAAAGATGGAAGCTAACGCATACCTTATTGGTCATCCAGAAGAAGCTTGCCCAGCTAAATGGGAACCAGGAAAGAAAACTCTCAAACCTTCAGAAGAGCTTGTTGGGCACGTTTACGAAGCTCTCAACGAATAATTCACATAAAGGCGGCTTTATGCCGCCCTTTGTTTTTTCAAAAAATTTCATATATTCTTAATTATCCTAATAAAACACTAATCTAAACATAAAAATGGAAAGTATAGGAAAAACACTTATATTTATAGGCCTTTTTATTGCTTTTATAGGATTTTTATTTTTGTTCTTTGAAAAACTTCCCTTTGGTCTAGGAAGACTTCCAGGGGATATTTATATAAAGAAGGATAACTTTGTATTTTACTTTCCAATAACGACATCTATACTTTTAAGTATTCTTCTTTCAGCAATATTTATACTCTTATCAAAAATATCAAGGTAAAAATGAAGCTGAAACTGTCAGATTTTGATTATAACCTTCCAAAAGAACTTATTGCTAAATATCCTGTTGAGCCTAGAGATGCTTGCCGTTTAATGGTTTTAGATAGGAAAACACAAAAAATAGAGCATAGAATTTTTAGAGACATAATAGATTATCTTCAAGAAGGAGATTTACTTGTACTAAATGATACAAAAGTAATTCCTGCAAGGCTTCAGGGAAAAAAAGAAACAGGAGCAAAAATAGAGATTTTTCTTCTTAGACCAATAACAGAAAATAGATGGGAAGTTTTAATAAAAAACATAAAAAGATTAAAACCTGGTCAAAAAGTTATATTTGGAGAAGATTTTTCTGCAAAACTTGTTGAAAAGTTTGAAGAAGGTAAAGCTCTTGTAGAGTTTGAAGGAAAAGATATAAATGCTCTTATTAAAAAGTATGGACATATACCTTTACCACCTTATATAGAAAGGGAAGATGAGGAGAAGGATAAAGATTACTACCAAACAGTTTTTGCAAGAAAAGAAGGAGCAGTTGCCTCTCCAACAGCAGGACTTCACTTTACTAAAGAGCTTTTAGATAAGCTAGAAAAAAAAGGAGTAAAGAAGGCTTTTGTTACCCTCCATGTTGGACTTGGAACATTTAGACCTATACAGACAGAAGATATAACAAAACATAAAATGCATGAAGAGTATTACTATATTCCTGAAGAAACATTAAAGCTCATACTTGAAACAAAAGAGAAGGGAAAAAGTGTTGTAGCTGTAGGGACTACAGTTGTAAGAACATTAGAAACGTATGCTCAAACAGGAAAAACAGAAGGGTTCAGTGATATTTTTATCTACCCTCCATACCAGTTTAAGATGGTAGACAGACTTATAACGAACTTTCATCTACCAAAATCTACTCTACTATTATTAGTTTCAGCTTTTGCAGGAAAAGATTTTATTTTTAGAGCTTACAAAGAAGCAGTAAGAAAAAAATACAGATTTTTCTCTTATGGAGACGCAATGTTTATTCTCTAACTCTGTAAATTTCTATATATCCAAAAGAAAAGTTTAGTTTTTGATTAGGTTTTAGTAAAACTTCCCATATAACATTTCCATTAGCAGTAAACCTTTTCCAGTTTATATCAGAAAAGTACTCAATCTTTTTTCTATCAGAACTTTTAGGAAGTCTATCAACAATTTCAGCTTTCATATCTACTTTATGATTATTTTCTAAGTAGTATTTCCATCTTACAGTGTGTTTAACTTTGTTTGAGGATATTCTTTCAAATGTATCTTCTACCTTCTCTTTTTTTACATGGAACATAACATCTTCACCAAAAAATATCTTATTTTCCTTTCCTTTTACCACAGATTTAACCCTACCTTTTCCAATAAACATCCCATCAATAAAAAACTTTCCATTGAAAGACGAAGGTAGATTTTGATCTGCTTTAAACTTAGCAACTAAGAAAGGTGTAACAGTAGCATATCCATCAATATAAATGCTAAAATCAGCAGGATACACATCAGAGGAGATAATAACTTTTACAGTTTCTTTCTTAGGTAGATTAACATTTTTAACAAAAAAATAAGATTTAGAAAAAGTTTCTTTATACTCAGACACTGGAGCAGCTGCAATGGATTTTTGAAACGCTCTATAGATAGGTCTTTTAAAAGGAGGAGGTTCTATTGAAGGATTTTTTATAAAACTGTGATACTTCACAGTTATATCTTTAAAAGAAATATCTGTATGATTTTTCAAAATAAGAAAACTATCAATTTTTATTTTCTTTTTATCTGTAAAACCTGATAAAACATACTCCTGATATCCAGAAATGTTAACAGGAGAAAAAGACCTTATATAGCTTTTAACAGGAGCAGAGCATTTATAAAAAAGCTTTAAAGCTTTTCCTGTATATGCTTGAAGACTACTAAGTTTTTCTTTTAAACGTTCTATTTTTTCTTTAAGAGAAGAAATTTCCATTAAAAGCTTGTTATACTTTTCATAAACCTTATCAATGTTAGAAATATCAACGTTTATTCTTTTAAAAGTATTGAGTTCTTCCTGTTTTGTTTTTAATAAAAAATTTAAAGATTTTATTTTTTCTTTTATCTGTTTTATCTTTTGATTTTCTATTTTTAACTCTTTTTCATAAGTTATACTGCAGTTTAAGTTTTCAATAAAAATATTAGTATCTTCAATATTTTTTATAGAGGGAATAGAAATTTTCAAATCACCTTCCTTTTGAAGACTTACCTGAGAGGTAGATATAAGGAAAGATTGATTCTTATAAATCTCTATTTCATGAGGAGATAGCTGAATATTTCCTGCATATAAAGAAGATGCAAGTAGAAAATTTAAAAATATATATCTTTTCATTATTTTCATAAGGGGCTTTTCAGCCCCTTAATTTATTACTGAGGAGTTCTAAGTTTTATAATATGCTTAGTACCATCTTCCTGAATAACTTCAACAGATTTTATAGAACCGTCAACATCTTCATCTACATATATTTCAACAGGTTTGTGAATAAGATGGTCGTGTCTTTCTGCTGCAACTTCAAACTCATCATCTTTTGGATCATATGCTAAACCTATAAGAGGCTGCCACCATGTCTCAACCTGATCCCCAATCTCTTCATTTACAATTTCAATCTGAACTTCTTTTTTTGGAATTTGACCTTCTCTGTACTTTTTGTCAAATTCGTTAAAGTAATCTTCCCATTGGGATTTTTCCAGTTTTTTTACAGCCATTTTAGCCCTCCTTGTTGTTTTTTTATTTTTAAATAATTTGTTAGCATTATTTAAATTATTGCTTTACAAAAAATTGACAAGAGTATAGTAAGATTTTTCAATATAAGTTTTTGAAAAGGAAAGGAAAATGATAGCAGGAAAAAAAGTTAGACAACTTCCTGAAGAAGTTATAAAAAAAATAGCTGCAGGGGAAATTGTAGATAGACCTGCGAATGTTTTAAAAGAGCTTATAGAAAACTCTATTGATGCAGGAGCAGATAATATAGAGGTATATATAGAAAAAGGGGGAAAAAAACTTATTCAGGTAAAAGACAACGGAGAAGGTATATATCCAGAAGATTTACCAGAGGTTATAAAAAGATATACCACAAGTAAAATATCGTCTATAGACGATATGTACAATCTTCACTCTTACGGATTTAGAGGAGAAGCTCTATACAGTA
>JALWKR010000114.1 GCA_027081375.1 Persephonella sp. | reverse complement strand
CTTTACTTCTTTTAGTACTACTGCTTTTTTGTATTTAGTTATATCTTTTTCGTATTTTTTCCTTGTTAGTATATATATTTTGTTTCTTTTATAAAGATAACTTCTTATTTTCTTTTTAGGCAAAGGTGGAATTCTTTTTCTTATATAAAAGACAAAAGCAGGATTAAAATTTCTGTAGTATAGAATTTCTTTTTTCTTATCTATCAATGGAAGTATCTGAGCTACAGGGTTCCTTTTATCAACTTTAGGATAAATAAACGTGAAAAACATGATAGACAGAAATACTGAAAATATTGAAAGAAAAAAGAAAGAAAGGTTTTTATCTTTTTTCAGTAAAAATAGAGAAATAAATCCTCCGACAGTCCATATAATAAAGAACAAAGATAAGTATGCTAGGTCGCTAATCTCCTTTTCATTTTTAATTCCTATATAAAGCCCCACAACAATTAGAAGGGATATAGCAATAAAAGATATTAAGCTTACATAAACAGACCTAGGCACTTTTTCTTTTAAAGAGTATAGATAAATTCCAGTTAAAATAGCAATTGACGGATAAACAGGAACAGTATAGTTAGGAAGCTTTGTCTTAGACAAAGCAAAGAAACCTGCATATATACCTAAAAAGAGAAGTAAAAATAGATTAATATCTTCAAATCTTTCTTTATAGGCTTTTATAACAGCCTGAGGTAAAAACACAGAAAAAGGAAGCATTCCTATAAATATATAAATAAAAGTAAGCAGGAATATGCCCCCGTGTCCCTCCATAGGAGAAGAAAATCTGTGAATATTATGTTTAAAGATAAACTCCTTAACCCACTGTCCATCTGTTTTAATCCATACTAGAAGATACCATGGAAAAGATATAAGAAAGATAATAAAAATACCCTGAAGGATTTTCATATGTTTTATTAAGGATAAATTTTTCGTAAAGAATAAAAAGGCTAAAACTATACTAAAAGGAAGAACAACAGCAACAGGACCTTTTGTTAAAACTCCTAAAGCTGAAAATATATAAAAAAGATACAAATAAAGTTCTTTTTTTTCCTTGTACCATATGAAAAAAGAAAATAAAGATGCGTTTATCCAGAAAATAAGATAAGGATCAGGAACAGCCATATGAAACTGAACAGCCATATGAAGAGAAGATATCAAAATAAGGAAAGAGAAAAAAGCAACATAAATTCCGTAATATCTTTTTGCAAATAAAAATGTGATAAGGACTAAAAGCCCACCAAAAACAGAAGAAAAAAACCTTGCAGAAAACTCATTAACACCAAAGAGTTTGTATGAAATCATCATAAAGTAGTAATGAAGAGGTGGTTTATCTGTTCTAAGTTCATAATTAAATGTAGGAACAATTAAATCACCTCTTTCAAGCATCTCTCTGGCACATTCAGCATTTTTAGCTTCATCAAGACTGTATATATACAGTCCCCAATCGTTAACAGAGAATATAAAGAAACTTATGAGAAATACAAAAACTGCTTCTAAAAGAGATTTCCTTTTCATTTTAGAACAACCAGAAGGAATATAAGCCCAATAATTATCCTATAAATACCAAAAGGTATAAAGTTATGACTTGATATATACTTCAAAAAGAGTTTTATAGTTAAAACTGCAAAAATGAAAGCTGTAATAAACCCTGTTCCAAGAGTTATAAAGTCGTCCACCTGAAAACTATCAAAGTTTTTAAAAATGTCGTATGTAGTTGCAACAAGCATAGTTGGAACAGCAAGGAGAAAAGAAAACTCTGCAGCAGTTTTTCTTTTTAAACCTAAAAGTAATCCACCTATTATAGTTGCTCCAGAACGGGAAGTTCCTGGTATCATAGCTAAGGACTGGAAGACCCCTATAAAAAACGCTTTTATATAGGGAATTTCCTCAAGCTGGTCTATATGATGCTCTTTTTCTTTATAAAGAAGCTCCAGTATTATAAATGCTATACCTCCTAAAATAAGCATAACACTTACTACGTATGGACTAAAAAGGGACTTTATAATCTTATACAGAAGAAATCCAAGTATCCCTGTAGGAATAAAAGCTACAATAAGCCTTTTCCACAACTCAACACTGTGAAAAATTTTTTTGTAGTATATAAAAATAACTGCTAGGATAGACCCAAGCTGAATAGACACTTCAAAAACTTTATGAACATCAGTCTGTTTTATTCCCATAAGTTTTGATACTAAGATAAGATGACCTGTTGAAGAAATAGGTAAAAATTCAGTTATACCTTCAACAATACCTAATATTATACTTTCAACAATAGACAAGTTGCCCTCCTTTTAAAGGTATCTGTTATTATATATACCTATTTTTTGTCAATTAAATTTTTGATTTTATCAACTATATTTTATATTAACTTCTAACAGCAATGTTAAATAAGGAATAATCATGGGACTAACAGGATATAAATGGGTTGTAATAGAGGAAAAGAATAAGGCACCAGAGGAACTTCTTAGAAGATATGGAAGAATTTTAGGACAGCTTATATACAACAGAAGAGAAATTTTTAATAATGATTTTGATGAAGATGCTATTTTCCCTACATTAACAAAACTACTGGATCCAAAACTTTTTAATGAACTTGATGTTATATCTTATGAAATTGCTCAGGCAATAAAAAATAGAAAAAAAATAGTTATATATGGAGATTACGATGCAGATGGAATAACAGCAACATCTTTACTTGTCACATTTCTAAGGGATATTAAAGCTGATGTTAAATACTATATTCCAAGTAGATTTGATGAAGGATACGGTTTAAATAAAGAAGCTATAAGAAAGATCTCAAAGTATGCTGATATCCTTATAGTTGTTGATAGCGGAACAAACGCTGTTCCTGAGCTTATTTATGCAAAAAATTTAGGTTTAAAGGTTATTGTTCTTGACCATCATGAACCTAAAGAAGAACTCCCTAATGACCCAAATATTAAAATTTTAAATCCTAAACTTCATCCAGATATAAACAATCTTTTTAAACATCTTGCATCTGTTGGAATAGCTTTTTACGTAATGATTATGCTAAGAAGACTTTTAAATCTGGAAATCAAGCTAAAGCCATACCTTGATATTGTGTCAATTGGAACAGTTGCAGACGTTGTTCCCCTTTCTTTAATAAACAGAATTTTCGTTCAAAAAGGTATTGAAGAGATAAATAAGAGAAAAAGAATTGGGATAAAGGCTCTCCTAGACTCTTTATCCCTTAATAACGTTACATCCTTTGATATTGGCTACACAATAGCTCCAAGATTGAATGCTGCAGGAAGATTAGATGATGCAAGAAAAGCTGTAAAGCTTTTAATATCAAAAAAAGAAGAAGAAAGTGCATATCTAACAAGGGAGTTAGATTTTCTAAATAAAAAAAGACAAAAGCTCACAGAAAAAGCTTTCAGGGAAAGTCAGGTAAAGATAAAAAAAGAAAAAAGTTTACACGCAATAGTTGTAGGAGACCAAAACTGGCATCCAGGAATTGTAGGTATTGTAGCAGGAAGACTGGCAGAAAAATATAAAGTACCGGCTTTTGTTCTAGCTATAAGAAATGGAAAAGCTATAGGTTCAGTTAGAAGTCCTGGGAATATAAACATTTTCAAGCTTATGGAAAAGAATGCAGATCTTTTTGAAAGATTTGGAGGACACCCTTTAGCAGCTGGGCTGACAATGTCCTCAAAAAAAATATCTATTCTAAAAGAGAGATTAAATGCTGAAATTAGCAACTTAAAAGATAAAGATACAGAAGCAATCTTGGAAATAGACATGGAAGTTCCATTAAAACACTGGACTATTGAAAATGTTGAAAAGCTGAAAATTCTGGAACCTTATGGAGAGGGAAATCCTTATCCTCTATTTTTAGCAAAAAACCTGAGAATAGATGACTTTTTCCAAATTGGTGGAGCAAACCAGCATCTAAAATTCTGGCTAAAAGATAGAGAGGGAAATATATTCTCAGGTTTATGGTGGAATGCAAATGATTACTTTAAAAAAATATCAGTAGGTATGTACATAAATATAGTTTACACTCCTAAAATCTCATCATGGAAAGGAAATAACTCTATTGATTTCATCATCAAAGATTTAGAAATAATCAGATAGATTTTAATCTTCTGCTAGATATCTTTTAATATTTTGAGCTACCTTTTCAGGAATACCAAGTTTCCTTAGATGTTCTATATCAGCTTTTGAAATGTTATCAACAGTTTTAAAGGTTCTGTATAAAATTTCTTTTCTTTTTTTCCCAACCCCTTCTATATTATCAAGAACTTCCTTTAGCGTTTTTTTCTCCCTAAGTTTTCTGTTATAAGACACAGCAAATCTGTGAGCTTCATCTCTTATCTGAGTAAACAGTCTCAAAAGTATAGGATGTTCATAAAGCTTAATCTCTTTCCCATCATCTGTATAGATAATCTCTTCTTTCTTTGCTATAGAAAAAATCCTTAGATCTTTTAATTCTAAAGCATCTTTAACTATTAATCCCTGTTTTAACTGACCTTTCCCACCATCTATTAAAACAAGAGGTAAATTTTCCATATCTTTATACTTTTTAAATCTTCTAAATAGAACTTCTCTCAAAGAAGCATAATCATCTACCCCTTGTACTGTTTTTACCCTAAATTTTCTGTACTCCCTTTTGTTCATCTTGCCTTTTTCCCATACAACACAAGAACCGACGTTAAACTCTCCCTGCAGAGTAGATATATC
>JALWKR010000113.1 GCA_027081375.1 Persephonella sp. | reverse complement strand
TTTTAACGCCACATGAAGAGCTTGTTAAAATCTATACAGATGGAAGAGGTTCTGTAACTGTAAAAGGAAAAGCAAGAATAGAAAGACTTCCAGGAAACAGACATAGAATAATCATCTACGAAATACCTTATCAGGTTAACAAAGTAGAGCTTATTAAAAGAATTGCTGAGCTTGTAAGAAAAGGACAGGAAAAAGGAATATCAGACCTTAGAGATGAGTCAGATAGAAACGGAATTAGAATTGTTGTTGAGCTAAAGAGAGAAGCTGATCCTGAAAAAGTCCTTAAGAACCTATACAGAAGAACACAGCTTCAAAAATCAATTCCTATAAACCTTACAGTCCTAGTAGGAAAACAGCCAAAAACATTAGACCTTAAGGGAATACTCTGGGAGTTTATAAAACATAGAATAGAGGTAATAACAAGAAGAACCCTTTATGAGCTTGATAAAGCTGAAAGCAGACTTCATATAGTTGAAGGATTGCTTAAAGCCCTTGAAAACGCTGATAGAGTAATAGAAATAGTCAGAAGCTCAAAAGATGTTTCTTCAGCAAGAGAGCTCTTAACTTCAGAGTTCGAGCTTTCCAACGCACAGGCACAGGCTATTCTTGATATGAGACTATCTAGATTTACAGCCCTTGAAAGTGACAAACTTTATGCTGAAGCAGATGAGCTAAGACAAAGAATAGAAGAATATAAAACAATTCTTTCAAGCGAAGAGGAAAAAATAAGAGTATTCATAGAAGAGATTGATGAACTTTTAGAAAAATACGGAGATGATAGAAGAACAGTTATTTTAGAGAAAGAAGTAGGCTTAACATTTGAAGAAAAATATATAACAGCTGTTTTCAGTAGTGGAAGGATCATTAATTACAAGTTTGATGAGAAAGAAAAAGAAGATGTTTACCAAAAAGTTTTAAATGAAGTTATCTCTTCTGTTAGACCTGGAGAAAAGCTTATTTCTATTCAGGAGCTTGAAACATCTACTCCAATCTGCTTTATAACAAACAATGGAAAAGCTTACTGGTCTCTTGGAGCAGACCTTCCAAAAGGAGAAGGAAATATAAACCTTAAAGAAGAAGGTCAGGAAATAGTAGGAACAGCATTTAAAGGAGAAGGAGAGGAAGATAGAGTTTTCATCCTTACTAAAAACGGAATTATCAAAAGAATGTCTTATGAAGATATATTCTATAAATCCCAAAATCACTCTATCATTCCTTTATCTGATGGAGATGAAGTTATAACAGCTTTTGCAGACGACCATCCTTCATATCTAGCTATTTATACTAAAAAAGGTGATTTATTAATGTTTGAAAGAAATCAGGTAAGAGTAACAGGAGACAAAGCTAAGGGAGTTGAAGCTATAGACCTTGATGAAGGAGATGAAGTAAGAGGTGGATTTATTATAAACAGCGAAGAGTATATCCTTGTTATAACTGAAAACGGATATACAAAGCTTGTAAGAAAAGAAGAGTTTTACACAAAAGAAGGAAAGGTAAAGAAAAGAGCACAAAAAGGGCTTATGGCTGTAAAGCTCTCTAAAGGAGACTGGCTGTCTGTTGCAGGACCAGTTCATATTGGAGATACTCTTTATCTATCAACAGAAAACGGCAGAATATTCAAGCTTGTTATAGATGAAAATAGAATTCCTGTAGCTAAAAGAACAGCAATGGGCGAACCTCTTCTAAGAATGGAAGGAGATAAAGTAGTAAAGGTTGTAAAACCTAAAGTAAAACTGGAAGAAAGTCCTTCTACAGAAGAATAATAGGGAGCTTTGCTCCCTATTATATTTTTGTTATAACTTTCTCAGATTCTTTAGCAAGGGAATAAGGATTTATAGAAATTTTTACTCTTGATCTGCGTAGTTTGGTCCAAATAACGGTGGATTATTATCCCAAGCTTTTGCTCTAGCAAAGTCATACTCAGGCCATATTTTTTGAGTATCTGGCCAGTGAGAATGTTCATCAAATTTTTCTTTTCCTCTTCTCTTTATAAAGTCATCTGCTATCTTAGAAAGCTGTTCTTTATTTAAGATAGCTCCTCTTCTTGTATATGAAGACAAGTCATAAACATCTGTGTGGATAATACACGCTGTAGGGCATGCCTGAGTGCACAATCCACAGAACATACATTTTCCTAAATCCATATCAAACTGAGCTAATACCTTTAGTCCATGATGAGGGTGATCCTCAGGAACATCTAGTTTTTCTGCTTTTATAACAAATATTTCTGGAACAGGACATGCTGCCTGACAGAACTTACATGCAATACATCTTGTTTCTCCAGGTTCAGGAGGTTTGATTTTTAGTTTTTTAACCCAAGACGCAAAATCTTCTGGTTCTGTTCCATCAACATTTCTAAGCCCATGAACTCCTCTAAATCTTGGAGCTGGAGTTACAACTTCAAAAGGAAAATCTACAGTAATAACCTTTCTAAAAAGATGTTTTATAGTTGTTTTTAATCCTTTAGCAAAATCAAGGAAAAATATCTTTTCTATAATGCTTTGAGGAGCTATATTTCTATTTAATCCTACTTTTTTAATACCCATAATAATCCTCCAATATTAATTACCTATCAGTTTCTCCAACAACTGGGTCTATAGTTGAAAGTAAAGTAATAGCATCTGCAATCGGTCTTCCTACTATTGCTTTTGTAAATACTTGTAGGTTATAAAATGCCCCTGAGCGTAATCTAAATCTAAACGGTTTTATACCATCTTTTGGCTGATAGATATAAACTCCAAGTTCTCCTCTTGGATTATCAGCAGCAGCATAAACTTCTCCTTTAAAGAGTTTTGTACCTCTTCCATCAATTGTAATTTTCATCTTTTTGTCTTCAGGTTCAAAGAAGTATGGATCATTTTTAGACATCTTTCTAAGCTTTTCAATACACTGATTTACAATTCTTACAGACTGTCTCATCTCTTCAATTCTTACAAGGTATCTGTCATAAGAATCTCCCTTTTCACCTACAGGGATATCAAAATCAACTTCTCCATAAGCATCATACTTGTCTATCTTTCTTAAATCGTATGGAACCCCGGAAGCTCTCGCTACAGCCCCTGATAGTCCATAATCATATACATCTTCTTCAGTAATTATACAAACATCAACATTTCTTTTAAGCCAAATTCTATTTCTAGTTAATAAAGTTTCATAATCATTTAGTCTTTGAGGGAAGTCTTTTAAGAAATGCTCTATTGCATCTAAAGCCCCGTAAGGAAGGTCTGAGTAAACCCCACCAACTCTGAAGTAGTTTATAGTAAATCTTGCTCCTGTTATACCTTCAAAAATATCCATTAATTTTTCTCTTTCTCTAAATGTGTAAAGGAACATTGTTAGAGCACCAAGATCTAGAGCATATGTTCCAAGCCAGAGAAGGTGGGAATTTATTCTAGAAAGTTCAGCCATCATTGTTCTAATGTATTTAGCCTTCTCTGGAATTTTCTCATGTATTCCAAGAAGTTTTTCTGCTGCTACACATACAGAATGATTTTCATTTATCGCTGCAATGTAGTCCATTCTATCTGTATAAGGTATTATCTGCTGAACGTTTAGGTTTTCTGCTAGCTTTTCCACACCTCTATGAAGCTGTCCAATAATAATGTCGCACTCTTTTACATACTCACCTTCCATATCAAATAGAAACCATATTGTTCCGTGGGTTCCTGGGTGAAGAGGACCCCAGTTTAGAACTATCTGAGATTTTTTATGAGGCATTCTTGCTTTTTGGGTAATTTCAAGGTCTTCTAATGTTGGAAGGGCTGTGTGCATTCTAGAATAGTTCATAGTCCCTTCCAGCTGATCCATTCTCTCCTTTTCATTTAAAGAAGGAAGCTCTACTTCTTCTATTCCTCTTAGAGGAAAGTCTTTTCTTAGAGGATGATACTTGTAAGTTTCCCAGAGGAACATTCTAACAAGGTTTTCATGTCCTTCATACTTTATACCAAACATATCCCAGGCTTCTCTTTCAGCCCATTTTGCACCTTTCCAGAGGCCTGTTAAAGAAGGTAAAGTTTCATCTGTAGCCCAGGATTTTACAATTATTCTCTCCTTGTGTTCAGGAGAAAATAATATTAAAACCCCTTGGAACCTTGGATCTGCCTTTTGTCCGTGATCTATAACTGTCCAGTCAATGAACATTTTAAAAGAGTACTCTGGATCAGTTTTTAAGAACTTTAAGAAATCAATAAGATTTTCTTTAGGAACTTCTACTGAGTGAAATCCTTTATCATTTTCTACAACTGTAACATAATCAAACTTTTCCCCAAGTTTTTTAACCTTCTCTAAACTTATCCAAGACATATCTCTACTCCAGCATATAAATTTTAAAACAGTGTTATAAATTTTAGCTTTTTAGAGAATTTTTATCAACATTGTCAATACTATCACTGGAAATTTTTATAAACTGTTTTGTTACAATTCCTCCTGAGAGAATAATCCTTGTTGCCTCCTCTACTGACATATCAGTGTGAATAACATCTTCTTTTTTAACAAACAAGGTGTATCCTGATGTGGGGTTTGGAGCTGTTGGAACGTATATAACGTAGTAATCTTCTTCTTCTATTTTAACCTCATTTGCTACAAAACCTATTGATAAAATTCCTTTTCTTGGAAAGTCAACAAGAACAGTTTTCCTAAATTTTGATTTGTTATCAAATAGGTTTTCCATCATCTGACGGGTTGCATGGTAAACAGAGCGAACAAGAGGAATTCTGTCTATTAGTGAATCCCAGATTTCAAGAATTTTTTTACCAAAGTAATT
>JALWKR010000112.1 GCA_027081375.1 Persephonella sp. | reverse complement strand
CTTTGTTTTCTTTCCACATTTGAGCTATTTTCAATAACAAGTCTCTTAATCCAATTCTTGTATAGCTGCTTTCTTTAGGAAAGTATGTTCCTGCATAAAAGGGTTTTTTATCTGGAGTTAAGAAAACTGTTAAAGGCCAGCCTCCGTGTCCTGTCATGAGCATACATACATTCATATAAATACTATCAACATCAGGGCGTTCCTCTCTATCCACTTTTACAGGGACAAAGTGTTCATTTAGTATCTGAGCTATCTCTTCATCTTCAAAACTCTCCTTTTCCATAACATGGCACCAGTGGCATGTAGAGTAACCAATAGAAAGAAATATTGGCTTATTTTCTCTTTTTGCCTTTTCAAAAGCTTCCTCAGACCATGGATACCAGTCAACAGGATTATATGCATGCTGTCTTAAATAAGGGCTTTTTTCATTTATAAGTCTATTCGCTTTTCTTTCTACTTTCATTTTTATCCTCTTATTTAATTTATTTTGAGAAAATGTTAGGGATAAAAGAGGTAGTTTTTTAGGATTTATCTCATAGGTTTAATAGTAGCTTTATTATGGAAATTATGTTAGTTTTTACTAACTTTATAGTAATAAAACCAAAAAGGAGGGCTGTAATGAAAAACTGGAAACCACCAGCAGAAAACTTACCTAATGTTATTGACAGACTAAAAGAAGGAATTGCATTTCCTTTATTTTTCCAGCTTCTTAATACTACTGAATATGCAGAAAAGCTAACGGAGATGGTTGTAACATTGTTTGTTCCTGTCGAAGATACTCTTGATTATATATCTCCAGAGCAGTTAGCACAGTTTAAAGAAGCATTAAATAATGAAAAAAAAGCAAAGGAGATTATTGAAAATCACCTTATTGATGAAGCTATATCTTTAAAAGAGATGCTTGATATTAAGGAGTTAACTACTCTTTCTGGTAAAAAGATAAAAGTAGATGTTAGCTGTAATATTAGAGAAGATTTTGAGTTTCCTATAGATAATGCTTGCTACGTGGAAGCTAAAATTAACGATAATGAGATAGAAACAGCTAATCTTGTCTGTTTTAATGGCTTTATTCACACGATAAAAGGAGTTATTTTATAAAAGAAGTCCCGTATGGGACTTCTTCCTTTACAAGAGTTTAAATACTTCTTCAGCTTTGTTCAATGTCTCATCAATATCACTATCACTGTGAGCTGTGCTTAAGAATGAAGCTTCAAACTGAGATGGAGCAAGATAAACACCTCTTTCAAGCATAAGTCTAAAGAATTTAGAGAATGTTTCTAAATCAGAAGATTTTGCTGTTTCAAAATCTACAACCTGTTTATCTGTAAAGAATACAGTTATCATAGAACCTACTCTGTTTACTGTTGCCTTTATTCCATACTTATCTATTAAAAACTTAAATCCTTCCTCTAGCTTTTTACCTTTTTCATCAAGCTCGGGATAAGGATTCTTCTCTTTTAGTATCTGAAGTTGTCTTAATCCCCCTGCCATAGCAAGAGGATTTCCTGAGAGGGTTCCAGCCTGATATACAGGTCCAACAGGAGCAACATGTTCCATTATTTCCCTTTTTCCACCGTAAGCTCCCACAGGAAGTCCTCCACCAATAACCTTTCCAAGAGTTGTTAAATCAGGCTCTATTCCATAAAGCTCCTGTGCACCACCTAAGGCAAGTCTAAATCCAGTCATAACTTCATCCCATATTAAAAGGGCTCCATACTCTCTTGTTATCTCTCTTAATCTCTGATGATATTCCTTAGAAGGAGCAACAACTCCCATATTTCCTGCTACTGGTTCTATAATAACGCAAGCTATATCATCACCGTGTTTTTTAAATGCTTCCTCAACAGCTTCTATATTATTGTAAGGAAGAACGATAGTTAGCTTAGCTAACTCTTCAGGAATTCCAGGAGTTCCAGGGATACCTAAAGTAGCAACTCCTGAGCCTGCTGAAACAAGAAGACTGTCCCCATGCCCATGATAACATCCATCAAATTTTATTATCTTCTTTCTTCCTGTATATCCTCTAGCTAGTCTTATAGCTGACATTGTAGCTTCTGTTCCAGAGTTAACAAATCTAACCATCTCTATTGATGGAACAGCATCTATTACAGCTTTTGCCATTTCTATTTCCAGCTCCGTAGGAGCCCCAAAGCTTGTTCCATAGTTAGAAACTTCTTTTATAGCATTTATTATCTGGTCATTTGCATGTCCAAGTATTAAAGGTCCCCATGAAAGAACATAATCTATATATTCGTTATCATCTACATCCCAAACTCTGCTTCCTTTTCCCTTCTTTATAAAAACAGGTTCCATTCCAACAGATTTAAAAGCTCTAACAGGAGAGTTAACTCCTCCAACAAGATACTTCTGAGCTTCCTCAAAAAGTTTTTTAGATTTTTCTAACTTCATACTCCTCTCCTTTTAGTGTTCTAGTAAATATCTATAAATAGCCATTCTTGTAAATAAACCATTTTCAACCTGATCTAAAATTAAACTTCTTTCTCCATAAACAAGTTCACTTTGCATCTCTACCCCTCTATTTACAGGTCCAGGATGCATTATAACTGCATCTTCTTTTAATAGATTTATCCTTTCCTGATTTAAACCGTATTTTATAGAGTATTCATTTAACGTAGAGAAAAAGACCTTCTTTTGTCTTTCAAACTGAATTCTTAAAAAAATAGCTACATCTTTATCCTTTAGAGCTTCATCTATATTTGTTGTAACGTAATCAACATTGAACGCTTCCATATGCCTTGGAAGCATCGTTTGTGGACCACATATTGTTATCTCTGCTCCTAGCATTTTTAAAAGTTTCATATCTGAGCGAGCAACTCTACTGTGAAGAATATCTCCTATAATTGCTATTTTTAAACCTTCTATCTTTCCTTTTTCTTCAAGGATTGTAAAAGCATCTAAAAGAGCCTGAGATGGATGTTCATTTGCTCCATCTCCTGCATTTATAACATGGGATTTAACCTCTTTAGCTACAATATGAGCAGCTCCAGACATATAGTGTCTTATAACTATAAAATCAGACTGCATAGCTTCTAAAGTTTTTATTGTGTCATATAGGGTTTCACCTTTTTTTACTGAAGAAGAAGAACCACTTATATTTATTGTATCAGCTCCCATTATCTTTCCTGCAAGTTCAAAAGAAGTTCTTGTTCTTGTAGATTCTTCAAAGAAAGGAAGGAGTACAGAATATCCTCTTAAATCTGATATTTTTGTTTCACCGTCTTTGTATCTTTGTTTGTAATCTTTAAAAAAATGGTATATGTCTTGAAAAACTTTTTCGTCTATCTGATTTACAGATACAAGGTCTTTCATCTTATTTGCTCCAGCTGTTTTTACCTAAAGAAGTATTTTATCCTTTTCTTAAAAGGTTTGTCTAATGAAGAAGGTTGTATAATTATCAAGAAAAGTTTAAACAGGAGGAAATAGATTGAGAGTTGTTTTTTGGGGAACGCCAGATTTTGCTGCGGAAAGTTTAAAAGCTTTATTAAATTCAAAACATGAAGTTATAGCAGTAGTTACACAGCCAGATAAACCAAAAGGTAGAGGAAAAAAAGTCCAGCCGCCGCCTGTAAAAGTTGTAGCTCAGGAAGCAGGTATACCTGTTTTACAACCAGAAAAAGTAAAAAACAATAAAGAGTTTTTTGAAGAGTTGAAAAAATTGAGTCCTGATATATCAGTTGTGGTAGCATATGGAAAAATTCTTCCAAAAGAAATAATAGAACTTCCTAAGTATAAAACTATCAATGTTCATGCTTCTTTGCTCCCAGAGTTCAGAGGAGCAGCTCCAATTCACAGAGCAATAATGGAAGGGAAAGAAAAAACAGGTGTCTGTATTATGGAGATAACTGAAGAACTTGATGCAGGGGATATATACCAGTGTAAAGAATTAGAAATCACAGACCAGGATGATATTATTTCTCTCCATGATAAACTTGCAAAAGAAGGAGCTAAGCTTCTTATTGATGTTTTAGACAAGATAGAAAAAGGGGAGATAACTAAAGAACCTCAGGAGCATGAAAAAGCAACTTATGCAAAACCTATAAAAAAAGAGGAAGGAAAGATAGATTGGTCAAAATCTGCAAGGGAGATTTTTAACCAGATAAGAGCGTTAAAAGTATGGCCTAAAGCTTTTGCTAATTTTAGAGATAAAGAGATAAAGATTCTTGAAGCTGAGATTGTAGATGAAAACTCTACAGGAAATATTGGGGAAATAGTAGATATTGATAAAGATAAAGGTTTTGTTGTTCAAACAGGAAAAGGAAGACTGCTTATTAAAAAGGTGCAGTTTCCAAATAGTAAAGCTATATCAGCTGCAGATGCAGTAAGAGGTTATCATATAGAAATTGGAGAAAAATTGACCTAAGTAATTGTTTTCTGCTAAACAGGAACAATATTTAAAATAAAATGGGTTTAAACAGGGGAATTTTATGAAAAAATTAATTTTTATTTTACTTTCGCTTATTATACTTGTTTCTTATATAGATGTTAATGCAAAAGGAGGTTTTGGAAAAGGATTTAAGAGTTATAAGAGTTACAAATATTCTCCTCCTAAATATAAATCTCAACAAAAAACATATAATCAGAAAAAACAGCAAAACCAAAGTGTAAATAAAAATGTTACTCAAAGAAAAAAAGCTCCTCTTTTTCAAAATCCAATTTTTAAATGGCTAATTGGAGGAATGATTTTTGGGGCTATACTTTCTTTTTTAATGGGATATGGATTTCATTTAGGAGCTCCAGGACTTTTAGAAATTTTATTAATTGGAG
>JALWKR010000111.1 GCA_027081375.1 Persephonella sp. | reverse complement strand
TAGTAGAAGGACATAAGAGAAAAGAGTTAAACAAACAACAAATAAAGATATTACAAAGCCTAAACAGTAAGCCACAGACCCGAGAGCTTGGTAGCCTATGGAAGGAACAGGTGAGGGGCTACAAGTGGAGTAGTTATAAACTGTGGCAAGTTGTTAAGGTAGACCTCACTATTCCTGTCACTTGGGATAGGGGCGAAGGCAACAGGCGAAATACCGCCAGCTGGGGAGTGCCTGTTGCTGTAAAGGCGGAATACAAATACCCCAGCCCAAAGTGTAAAAGTTAGTTTTTTACACTTTGGTTTTCCAGGAAAAAATGCTAGTTAAAGAAGTTATGAAAACAGATATTCAGTTAATATCTCCCCTTGCAAAATTAAGGGAAGCTTTAAAATTAATGCAGGAAAAAAACATAAGATTTTTAGTTACACAGAAATTAAATCCAAATGATACTTACGGCATTATTACCTATACAGATATACTTAAGGCTATAGTTGCTGAAGAAGGAGATATTGACCTTTTAAATGTGTACGATATCTATACAAAACCAGCTTTATTTATATTTGAAGATGTTGATATAAAATATGCAGCGAGGATGATGATAAATTTTAAAATAAAAAGAGTTTTAGTAGTTGGTAATAATGAACTTAAAGGTGTCATCGAAATGGATGATATTATAGAAAATCTTATGAAAGATATTTTTGGATAATAAAAAAAATTCTTTTTTAAATATATTATATTATCTTGAAATCTTAATAAATTAATGAGGAATAAAAATGAACAGATATAAAGTATTAAAAGAAATAAAAGATTACAGAGATTTAAAAAGATTATCAAAAGAAGAAATAAAGTTGCTAACTGAAGAAATCAGAGACTACATAATAGATGTAACATCTAAGAATGGTGGACATATAGGACCATCTTTAGGAGTTGTAGAGTTAACTATTGCTCTTCTTATGGCGTTTGATCCTAAGGTAGATAGACTTGTATGGGATATTGGACATCAGGCTTATGCTTATAAGATATTAACAGGAAGAAAGGAAGAGTTTAAAACTTTAAGACAGTATAAAGGAATTTCAGGATTTTTAAAAAGAAAAGAAAGTCCTTATGATCACTTTGGAGCAGGTCATAGCTCTACCTCTATATCTGCAGCTTTAGGTATGAGAGTAGCAAAAGATCTAAAAAAAGAGGAAGGATATACAGTGGCTATAATTGGTGATGGAGCTATGACTGCAGGAGAAGCTTTTGAAGGTTTAAATCATGCAGGGTGGCTAGACCCTTCTAAGTTTATCGTTATTCTAAATGACAATCAGATGTCTATTTCTCCTAATGTTGGAGCTATATACACATACTTTAACAAGATAATAACTAATCAGGTTTTCCAAAAACCAAGACAGAAATTAAAAGAGATACTTAAAACAATATTTGGAGAATCAGGGGCAAAAATGGCTAGAAAACTTGAAGAGTATATTAAAGGTTTATTTGCCCCTGGAGTAATATTTGAAGAACTTGGTTTTACATATGTTGGAACAATTGATGGACATAACATATTTGATCTTGAAAAAACTCTTGAAAATGTAAAACAGATGAGAGGTCCTATTTTAGTTCATGTGATAACTCAGAAAGGAAAAGGGTACAAACCTGCTGAGGATAATCCAACTCCATTCCACGGTATATCTCCTTTTGACAAGATAACAGGTACTCCTATTAAAAAAGCTGGAGCAAAACCTAGCTGGAGTAAAGCTTTTGGGGAAGCTTTAGTAGAACTGGCAGAAAAAGATGACAAGATTGTAGCTATAACTCCTGCAATGAAGGAAGGTTCTGGATTAACAGAATTTGCAGAAAAGTTTCCTGAAAGATTTTTTGATGTAGGTATTGCTGAGCAGCATGCTGCTACTTTTGCTGCAGGTCTTGCTGCAGAAGGTATGAAACCTGTTGCGTCCTTTTATTCAACATTTTTACAAAGAGCTTATGATCAAGTTATACATGATATTGCTATTCAGGAGCTTCCTGTTGTTTTAGCTATAGATAGAGCAGGATTAGTTGGAGAAGATGGGCCAACTCACCATGGAATATTTGATATATCCTTTTTAAGAGCTATTCCTAACATTATAATTTCAGCTCCTAAAGACTGGCAGGAGCTTAGAAATCTTTTATATACAGCTGTAAAATCAGGAAAAATATTCGCTATTAGATATCCAAGGGGTTCTGTTATTGGTGAAAAAGAAGAAGGATTTGAAGAAATACAAATAGGCTCCTGGGAACTTTTAGAAAAAGGAAGAGATATAGCTATTTTAGGTGTTGGTAAGTATGTAAAAAAGGCATTAGAAACTAGAGATATATTAAAGAAATATGGATACAATCCTACAGTTATTAATGCTAGATTTATAAGACCTTTTGATGAAAAGATGCTAACTGATATATTAAAAACACATAAGTATATTGTAACTATGGAAGATGGTTCTCTAAATGGTGGTTTTGGAAGTGCTGTTGCAGAGTATATTATAGACAATAACTACTCTAACCTTTTAATAAGATTTGGAATTCCTGATAGATTTATTGAACATGGAAAGATAGAACTTCTTGAAAAAGATTTAGGACTACTTCCAGAACAGATGGCTGAAAAAATAAAGGAAAAAATTTCCGATATTAATTACAAAGTTGTGGGATAATATTGATTAAATTGGGGACGTAGCTCAGCTGGGAGAGCACTGCCTCGGCATGGCAGGGGTCGCCGGTTCGAGCCCGGCCGTCTCCATTAAAGAAAAACATCTTCTCCAAATGCTGTTAAATCTATAAACTCATCTGCTATCTCTATAAGCTCTTTTGCAGCTGTTTGTTTAAAAGCAGCAATTTCTACTTTTACTCCCTTTGTATGAAGATATCTAACTAAATCTACAAAATCTCCATCTCCACTTGCCAAAATTGCAACGTCAACTTTTTCTGCCATGGCAATTGCATCCATTGCAATTCCCATATCCCAGTCAGCTTTTATTGTTGTCCATAAGTTTCCCTGATCATCTATACTTTTAAATATCTTTGGCTCTTTTACCCTAACCTGATAACCTATATGTTTTAGAGTGTTTATAAACCCTTTTTGGTCAACACCTTGAAGTTTTACAAGATAGGCAATTGCTCTAATGAGAATTCTTTCTCTCAGAACCATATGAAGGACTTTTTCAAAATTTACTTTACGGTTAAAGGTATCTCTTGCTGAATAGTAAAGATTTTGTATATCAAGAAAAATAGCTACTCTTTGACTTTTGTAAAGTTCATTTAGTTTATAGTCTTGAAACATTTATTTCTCCTTATAAATTTTGTGAAAAAGTATTATATTATAAATATCTAAAACAGTGGTTTGGAGGGTCGTTATGTCAAAGTCTGCTGTAAGAGCTCAAAGATTTGTAATGGGTACTCTTTTACTTATTGCAATTCTGTTAATAAATGTAGGAAATGATATTGGAAAGTATATAATCTACTTTATTATCTTTATGCTTTACTTATCAGCATTAACAGGATTTTGTCCATCTGATGCTATATTTGAAAAATTATTTGGTAAAAAGGGAGATAATACTTGAAGTTTCTGCATATCTCAGATACACATCTAGGCTATTCTCAATACGGTCTTTCTGAAAGAAAAAAAGATTTTTTAGATGTTTTTCATGAGGCTGTTGATACAGCTATAGATAAAAAAGTTGATTTTATTATCCATTCTGGAGATTTTTTTCATACATCTAGACCTTCTAATGAAACATTTTTAGAAGGAATTGAAATAGTTAAAAGATTATCAGATGCAAATATACCTGTTTTTACAATCTCTGGAAATCATGATAGGGGAAGTCAGGTTAGAGATGTTTCCCCTCTTGCTATTTTACAGTCTTTAGGTTTAAAACTTGTTGATACAGGGTTTATAGAACATGAAGGAATATTCATAGGGGGGTTGAAATATCTTTCAAAAGCAGGACTAAAGCAGACAGGTGGTATAAAGGCTATTTTAGAAAAGTATCTTGATAAAATCAGAAGTAGAGATGGATTTAAAATCATTCTACTTCATCAAGAATTTCATCCTTTTTTTCCAGATAGTTCTCTTTATATGGAGCAGGAGATACCAGAAGGTTTTGACTATGTAGGTATAGGTCATTATCATGTTAAACAAGAACCTAAGATTATAAATTCTGCAACTGTTATTTATCCTGGCTCTACAGAGTTCACAGCATACAATGAAAATGAAGATAAAATAGAAAAAGGTTTTTATATAGTTGAAGTAGAGGATAAAGATATAAACTGTCAATTTTATCCATTTAAAAACAGAAGACCATTTATATCTCTAGATTTTCAGGAAGAGAATATAGACAAAATAATTTTATCCTTAAAAGAAAAGGTAGAAAGTTTATTAGATAATCACCAGAAAAAACCTGTTGTTATTTTAAGGGGACATTTGAAAAACCTTGAGATTAAAGATATCATTTCTATTCTTAATAAAGAAGGTCTCAATGAGGATAAAGTTCTTCATTACAGATTTAATCTTTCAAAAGAAACTGAAGATATAACGGATGTTTCTTTTGTTACCGAAGGAGATGATATTGTATTCCCTGCTTTAAAAGAACTTATAGATGATGAAAATCTATTTCATATAGTAGAAGATGTTATAAAGAACTTACAAACGTATGAGAATATTGATGAAGTTAAAAAATATTTAAAAGAAAATCCTGATATATTTCCTGTGTAGTGTTTATTTTAGATTAAAAGATAATCTGTGGATAGGGGTTAATCCAAACTCTTTAATCTCTTC
>JALWKR010000110.1 GCA_027081375.1 Persephonella sp. | reverse complement strand
GCAGAAGCAGAAAAAACAAGAGATTTAATAGACCACAGATACACTGTTTATCTAAGAGAAAGCCTTATACCACCTTATGAACCTCTTGAAGAAGAAGTAAAAGAAGAAGGAGAGGACAAATGAGTTTATGGCAAAAAAGCCTAAAGGAACTCTCTGAACTAGTTAAGAAAAAAGAAGTCAAACCTTCAGAAATTGTAGAAAGCTTTTTAGAAAGAACAAAAGAGTTTGAACCTAAAATAAACAGCTATGTGACAGATTTATCAGAGCAGGCTCTAGAAAAGGCAAAAGAAGCTGATGAAAAAATAGCTTCAATGGATGAAATACCTACTCTTTTTGGGCTTCCTATTGCGATAAAGGATAATATCTCAACAAAGGGCATAAGAACAACTTGCTCATCTAAAATGCTAGAAAACTATATTCCTCCTTTTGATGCAACAGTTATAGAAAAATTAAATGAACAGGGATATATCCTCACAGGGAAAACAAACCTTGATGAATTTGCAATGGGCTCTTCTACTGAAAATTCAGCCTTCTTTACAACAAAAAATCCTTGGGATTTAGAAAGAGTTCCAGGAGGTTCATCGGGAGGTTCTGCAGCTGCAGTGGGAGCAGGAATTGTTCCTGCTTCCCTAGGTTCAGATACAGGAGGTTCCATCAGACAGCCAGCAGCTTTTTGTGGAGTTGTTGGACTGAAGCCAACATACGGAAGGGTTTCAAGATACGGCCTTGTAGCTTTTGCATCTTCTCTAGACCAGATAGGACCTATAACAAGAACTGTTGAAGATGCAGCTTTACTTTTAAATGTTATTGCAGGAAAAGACCCTAAAGACAGTACCTCTGACGATGTTCCTGTTCCAGACTACACATCTTTTATTGGAAAAGATATAAAGGGAATAAAAATAGGACTTCCAAAAGAGTTTTTTATAGAAGAGTTAAATCCACAGATAAAAGAAGCGGTTTTAAATGCAGCTAAAGAGCTTGAAAAAGAGGGAGCAGAGCTTGTAGAAGTTTCCCTTCCTACAACAAAGTATGCTATTGAAGCATACTATATCATTGCTCCATCAGAAGCTTCTTCAAATCTTGCAAGATACGATGGAGTTAGATACGGATACAGAACTCCAGAATATAAAAACCTTGAAGAGATGTACTCAAAAACAAGGGATGAAGGTTTTGGAGCTGAGGTAAAAAGAAGAATAATGCTTGGAACATTTGCTTTATCTTCAGGATACTACGATGCGTACTATCTAAAAGCACAAAAAGTTAGAACCCTTATATATCAGGAGTTTATGAATGTTTTTAAAGAAGTAGATGTTATCCTCACTCCTACAACTCCTGACGTTGCATTTAAGATTGGAGAAAAAACAGATGACCCTATACAGATGTATCTTTCAGATATATTTACTGTTTCTGTTAACATGGCTTCACTACCAGGAATAAGTATACCTTGTGGGTTTAAAGACAATCTCCCTATTGGTATGCAGCTAATAGGAAAGCCTTATGATGAAGGTACAATTCTTCAAGTAGCACACGCATATGAAAGGATGCATGACTTTTACAAAAAGTTCCCTGCTTAAAGCAGGGATTTTTTAACAGAAATAAAATACAAAACTATTTTTCACTAAAAAAAAATTTCATATATTTGATTAGATTAAAAAAATAAACAGAGAGGTTGTATATATGAAAAGCAAAATTTCTATAGTTTTAGGAGTTTTAATTGTATTTATAGCAGGGGTTAACTTTGGATTAAGTGCAAAAACTCAAAAATCATCTAGTTTAGATGATTATGAGCTATTAGGTCTTTACACACAGGTATTCAAAATAGTAAAAGATCATTATGTTGAACCTGTAGATTCAAAAAAACTGGTATATGGTTCCCTTAGGGGAATGCTTTCTTCATTAGATCCTTACTCAACATTTTTTACACCCGATGAATTTAAAGAGTTTACTACAGAAACTCACGGTGAGTTTGGGGGACTTGGAATAGAGATAACTATGGAAAATCACAAACTTATTGTTGTTGCTCCAATAGAAGACACACCAGCATGGAAAGCAGGTATAAAACCAGGGGATATTATTGTTGAAATTAACGGCGAACCTACAGACAAGATGACATTAATGCAGGCAGTTAAAAAGATGAGAGGAAAGCCAGGAACAAAAATAACATTAACAATCTGGAGAAAAGGTGTAGAAAAGCCGTTTAAGGTAACAATTACAAGAGCTATTATCAAGATTAGAAGTGTTAAATATAAAGAACTGGAAAATGGGAAGATAGGTTATATAAGAATTACAGAGTTTCAGGATAAAACAGATGAACAGTTAAAAGGAGTTTTAGAGAAATTTAAAAACAAAGAAGGAATAATAATAGACCTTAGAAACAATCCAGGGGGTCTATTAACAACTGCGGTTCATATTGCAGATATGCTTCTTCCAAAAGGAGACCTTATTGTTTATACAAAAGGCAGAGACCCTGAGAACAATGAAGAGTTTTATTCTACTCATGAGCCAGTATTCCCAACTGATATTCCTATTGTTCTTATTGTTAATAAAGGTTCTGCAAGTGCTTCTGAGATTTTGACAGGTGCGTTAAGGGATAATAACAGAGCTTTAGCAGTTGGAGATACAACATTTGGAAAGGCTTCAGTTCAAACTCTTATTCCCCTACCAGATGGCTCAGGATTAAAGCTAACAACAGCTCACTACTATACTCCTAGTGGAAAGCTTATTATGAACAAAGGAATAACTCCAGACATTATTGTTCACGTATCTCAGGAAGAGGAGATAGAAAGAATAAAAGCAGAGAGAGATGCAAAGATAAAAGGTGAAAAGAATGCAAAAATAAAAGACCCTCAGCTAGATGCTGCAATAAATGCTGTAAAAATCTTAAACTTTGCAAGAAAGGAGAAAGTTAACTAAATGAAAGTAATAGGAATAGAGACCTCCTGTGATGACACAGGGGTCTCTATTTTTGATAGCGACAAAGGTATCCTTTCTAATGTTGTCTCCTCACAGGTTAAACTCCACGAAGAATGGGGTGGAGTGTACCCAGATTTGGCTGCAAGAGAGCACACAAAAAACATAATTCCTGTCCTTGATAAAGCATTGAAAGATGCCAATGTTTCCCTTGAAGATATAGATGCAATTGCTTTTACAGCTGCTCCAGGGCTTATTGTTTCTCTTGTTATTGGAATATCAGCAGCAAAAGCTTTAGCATGGAGCATAGATAAACCTTTAGTTCCTGTTCATCACATAGAGGCTCATATATTTGCCATATTTTTAACACAAAAGGTTGATTATCCATTTTTAGCCTTAGTTGTTTCAGGAGGACATACTGAGCTTTATATTGTGAGAGATTTTCAGGATTATCAGTATCTAGGTGGAACTCTAGACGATGCAGTAGGAGAAGCTTACGATAAAGTAGCAAGAATGCTAAACCTTGGATATCCAGGAGGACCAATAATAGATAAACTTTCAAAAGAAGGAAAGGAGATTATAAAACTTCCAAGACCTCTTATAAAGGAAAAGGACAGACATAAATATAACTTTTCATTTAGTGGACTTAAAAGTGCCGTTTTAAGAGAAGTTGAAAAATGCATTTATAAACCTGAGGATATTGCAGCTTCTTTTCAATCAGCTGCTGTTGATGTACTTGTTTCAAAAACAGTGAACGCTGCTTTAGAATACAATATTAAAAATATTGTTGTTGCAGGTGGGGTTTCTGCAAATACAGCCTTAAGAGAGAAACTCTCAGAAGAAGCAAAGAAAAAAGGCTTGAATGTTTACTTTCCACCTTTATATCTATGCACAGACAACGCTGCAATGGTTGCTTACACTGGATATAAAAGATTTGTAGAAAAAGGTATAACTGTAGGATATGACTTTGAAGGAAAAGCCCGCATTAGAATGGATAAGTTTGTAGAATACTTAAAGGATTATCTCAATAGAAAAAACTTAAATGAAAAGATGTAGATTATTTTTTATCTTCTTTCACTATAATTTCACCTTGTTGTAAATCTTGCTGTTTTTCTTTATTTTGTTCTACATATTTTTTATATCTCTCATCTTGTTGAGCATGTTTTTTCATAAATTTGAAAACCCATATAAGAATACCTATCGCTATACTCCATCCAATAAAGTGAATAATTCCTTGCATAGCTGTGTAGTGTTCTTCAGACATATTAACTCTACCAAGATAAGGTTCCATAGCATAGGAAAGAGATACAAAAAAAAGATTTATCAAAATAAATACTTTTTTCATCTTACTACTCCTTTATAAAGAATTTTTAATATTTTAATATGATTTTAAACCTTATGACTGTGGTCATTGCTTGAAAAAGAAAATCAAATAATTATACTTCATAAGGTATAAAATAAACCTGAAAATTTATCAAAACAGGAGGATTAAATGGCATTACAAGGAGTTATGGATGCCCTTAAACATGCTAATTTAGAAGAAATAGGAGTTAGCTTTTCTTTAGCTGATATTTTAAGGGATATAAGAATAGATGGTAATAATGTTTATCTTTTACTTTTTTCTCCATCTGAAAAATATCATGATTATCTAAAAGAAAAAGCAGAAAAAGTTTTAAAAGGCTTAGGTGCTGAAAATGTAGAAGTTGAATTTACAAGTGAACCTCCTAAACAGCGGCAACAACCACCTCAGCCACCTCCAACAGCACAGCAAAATCCATTTGAAAACAGAAGAAGAATACCAAATGTTAAGAAAGTTATAGCTGTAGCTTCTGGTAAAGGTGGAGTTGGTAAATCTACTGTAGCTGTTAATTTAGCAGCTGCTCT
>JALWKR010000109.1 GCA_027081375.1 Persephonella sp. | reverse complement strand
AAATCCTTTTAAGATACTCCTCACATTTACAATGCTTACAGCTGTTTTATCTGCATTTTTAGACAACGTTACAACAGTTCTTTTCATGGTACCAATATTAATTTCCATAACTTCTAAGTTGAAACTACAACCTGTTCCATATATTATTGCAACAGTATTAGCCTCAAACATTGGTGGAACAGCTACATTAATTGGTGACCCACCAAACATTATTATTGGTTCTCTAGGAAACTTTACTTTTATGGATTTTATTGTTAATGTTGCTCCGATAGTAATAATAACCCATATCATTGGAACTATTGTTTTTATTGGAATGATGAAGATGCAAGGTCTTTTAGAACCTCAGGTTAAAGACCCCAAAGAGATAGAAAGAATAGTAGAAGAGCAGAGAATAGAGTTTGATGTTGTTCTAATGAGAAAGGGGTTAATAGTATTTGGCATAACAATTATTCTTTTCTTCCTTCATCATGTTCTTCATCTTGAAGCAGGAACAATAGCTTTATTCATGGCATCTATACTTCTTTTATGGTCTAAAGAAGACCCAGAAAAGATATTTGAAAGAGTTGAATGGACTACCCTTATGTTTTTCCTAGGTCTGTTTATAGTTATTGGAGCATTGGAACATTCAGGAGTTTTTGAAGATGTAGCTCATTTTGTAGCAGGGATATTAACTGACCCAATGTCTGGAATCCTGATACTTGGAGGTTTATCTGCTGTTATTTCAGGAATTGTTGACAATATCCCGTTTACAATGGCTATGTCTTATGTTCTTATAGACCTTGCTAAAACAGCTACTTTTAATGTTGAACCTCTATGGTGGGCTCTTGCTTTAGGTGCATGTTTAGGTGGAAACCTAACAATAATTGGAGCTTCTGCAAACGTTGTTGCTGCAGGACTGGCAGAGAGAGAAGGATATCCAATTAAGTTTTTTGATTTTGTAAAACAGGGAACCCCTGTTACAATTGTTACAGTTATTGTTGCCTTAGGACTTTTATATCTTAAGTATCTAATCTTTGGGGTTTAATGGATAGAAAATCTAAAGGAAAGGCAGCTGAAGAAAAGGCTGCCTCTTTTCTTAAATCTTTAGGTTATCAAGTGATAGAGAGAAACTTTCGTGCAAGATTTGGAGAGATAGATATAATTGCAAAAGATGGTAATACCCTTGTGTTTGTTGAAGTAAGGAGCAAGTCCTACTCATCTTTTGGAACTCCTGAGGAAACAGTGTCAAAAACAAAAGCAAGGAAGATAGTAAAAACAGCAGAGTTTTATATCCAGATAAAAAATCCTTCCTTTGAAGATGTAAGATTTGATATTATCTCAATTCTACATAATAATATTTCACATATTAAAAACGCATTTGATATGGATTTTTTATGAGGATAAGGGATTTTTTAGCAAAGCAGGCCACTTTTATAAACAAAGCTATAGAAAAATATACTCCTAAGGGGGTACCTGAAAAACTATTTGATGCAATGTCCTACAGCTTAAAAGCTGGAGGAAAAAGATTAAGACCTATTCTTGTTCTTGAAAGTGCAAAAGCTGTAGGAAAAGAAGATATATCAGATATTATAGACATAGCTGTTGCAACAGAGTTTATCCATACATACTCTCTTATCCACGATGATTTACCTGCTATGGATGACGATGATTTAAGAAGAGGAAAACCTACATGCCATAAAGTATATGGAGAAGCTATAGCAATTTTAGCAGGAGATGGTCTACAGTCTTATGCTTTTGAACTTATATCATCAAACCAAAAAGTATCCCCAGACAAGCTTTTAAGAGTTATAAATATCCTTTCCCATGGAACAGGAATCTATGGGATGGTTGCAGGTCAGGCAGCAGATATTCTACATGAGAAAGAAAACAGCTTTGATGATATAGAGTTTATTCACACCCATAAAACAGCAAAATTTATTCAGTCCTGCTGTGAGATAGGAGCTGTTTTAGGAAATGCAAAAGAAGAAGAGATAAAAGCCCTCTCAAAGTATGGGCTATATATAGGGCTGGCTTTTCAAATACAGGACGATATTCTAGACGAGATAGGAGATGAGAAAAAGCTAGGTAAGAAAACACAAAAAGATAAAAATAAAAACAAACTTACATACCCATCAGTTTTTGGACTGGAAAAATCAAAGGAAATGGCAAAAGATTATATAGAAAAAGCAAAGGAAGAGATAAAAATACTTAAAAATCCTGAAATACTAACAGAAATAGCTGACTTTATTATCAGCAGGGAGGTATGATGAAAGAGAAAAAAGAGCTAAAGTATGGAGAAAAAGAGATACTAGAGGCAAAACTTGAACCGTGGCCTAATCCAAATCCAGAAAAAAACTACCGTATAAATATAACATTTCCAGAGTTTTCCTGCCTTTGTCCTCGCTCAGGTTATCCTGACTATGCAACAATAAAGATAACCTATATACCTGATAAGTATATAGTAGAACTTAAGTCATTAAAACTTTATCTTAATAAGTATAGAAACCAGTATATTTCTCACGAAGAGGCTACAAACAAAATTTATGATGATCTATATAACCTGTTAAAGCCTAGATTTTTAGAGGTTATAGGAGATTGGAATCCTAGGGGAAATGTAAAAACAATAATAACAGTTTCATCGGAGGATCAAGTTGAAAAAGCATCTAAATAAAATCGCATTCTTTTTTATTTTTACAGTAGCTTTTTCTATTTTAGCCTGTGTTCAGGGAGGTAAATCTCCAGGATTTGAAGTATCTCTTTCTCCCCAGATGATAAATACTTTTCTAAAGAAACAGTTTCCAATTTCTCAGCAACTAAAAGTAGGAAGAATAACACTAAAAGAGCCAGAGGTTGCATCTATAGACGAAAATGAGAAGATAAACCTTGGACTTGGATTTGATTACAAACTTCCTCTTCTTCCAGCTGTAAATGGAAAAGTATTAGTAGCAGGGGGAATAAGGTATAATCCTGAAAAACTTGCAATATACCTTAAAGACCCAGAGATAAAAGATTTTGAAATAATGCAGAAGAAAATACCATCTCTTTTATCTGCAGAAACAAAAAGAATTCTAAATGGAGTTGTATCTGCAGTTTTTAATCAAGTACCAATATACAGGTTTGACAAAAACAGCATTTACGGAAGATTTATAAAAGATGTAAGAGTTGAAAATGGAAAAATTATTGTAAGATTTGGAATATAAGAGAAAAATCATTTGAAAAAATTGCAATCTTTATTATTTTTTGGAAAAAGGATAGGGAAGGTGGATTAATGGCTGAAAAACTTACAATTCCAAAAGGATATAGAAAAACAAAACAGAGAGAAGCAATTCTAGAAGTTCTTGAAAAAGCAGAATTTCCAATTCATGCTGAAGATATATACCTAAAACTAAAAGAGAAAGGAATAGATATAAGCTTATCAACTATATACAGAAATCTTGAAATGCTAACAAAAGAAGGTCTTGTTGTTAAATCATATATGATGAATGAAGATAAAGCCAGATTTGCTCTACCAGATAAGAAGAATTACCTTGTCTGTGAGAAATGTGGAAAAATAGTTATTATAGATAACTGCCCATTCGATAAGTTTAAAGAAGAACTTATAGAAGTTCACGGATTTGAGATAACAGGACACAGTATAGAAGTTTACGGAATCTGTCCAGAGTGTCAGAAAAAGAATGAAAATTAAGGACCTAGGTAAAACAGATTACTTAGAAACATTAAATCTTCAGCGAGAGCTGTTTAATGAAAAAATAAAAAATCCTAAACTAGAAGATATAATCCTTATCACACAGCATTATCCTGTATACACAAAGGGAAAAACAACATCAGAAGAACATATTCCACAACCTATAAAAGATATTCCTGTTATTGAAATAGAGAGGGGAGGAAGTATAACATTTCATGGAGAAGGACAGATAGTTGTTTATCCAATTATCACTCTATCAAAAAAACTCTCTGTTAGAAACTACGTTTCAACTCTTGAACAGATAATGATAGATACATTAAAAGATTTTGGTATATATGCCTTTAGAGAAGAAAAGAGAAGAGGGGTTTTTACTGAAAAAGGAAAGATAGGTTTTGTTGGCGTAAAGATATCTAGATATACAACAATGCATGGCTTTTCTTTAAATGTGAATGTTGATAAAAAATACTTTCAAAGAATTATTCCCTGCGGTATATCAGATAAACCTGTGTGTAGTATGTCTGATTTTATAAAAGATATAAAAATTGAAGATGTAAAGGAAGTTCTGATAAAACATATAAAGGAAAAACTGGAAAAATAAAGGAGCTACCATTGAAAGAAAACTTTTTTGTAAAATCTCATGGACTAGGAAATGATTACATTGTTTTAGATGAGGAAAATCTCACATTTCCTTTAAAAGAAGAAAGTATAAAAACTATCTGCGATATACATTACGGAATAGGCTCTGATGGCATTCTATTAAAAGTCAATTCAGATAAAGCAGATTTTGGTTTAAGGATATTTAACCCAGATGGTTCAGAGGCAGAGAAAAGTGGAAATGGATTAAGGATATTCTGCAAATTTTTATACGACTATGGATATACAGACAAAAGAGAGTTTACAGTTGAAACCAAAGGTGGAATAGTAAAAGCAACAGTGGAAGAAGTGGTTAACGGCAGAGCAAAGGTAATAACTGTAGATATGGGAAAGGCTATCTTTTCATCAAAAGATATTCCTGTATATATTGATAAAGAAGAGTGTATAGGTGAAAAACTCAATGTTTTAGATAGAGAATTTGAGATAAACTGTGTTTCTGTAGGAAATCCCCACTGTGTAATAATTGTTGATGAGCTTCCAACAGAGGAAGAGGTAAAAAAGTACGGCTCTTTGATAGAAAAAAATCCAA
>JALWKR010000108.1 GCA_027081375.1 Persephonella sp. | reverse complement strand
AGGAAGCGATAACCTGTTCAACAGCTGATCTTCCTTCTCTTGCAAGCTCATCAGGGTCTTTCTTATTCATATCTGCGTAATATACTTCTATTTCCTGAGAAAGCAACAGTTGAGATGCTCTTATTGCAGCTTTTTTTCCTGCTTTATCAGAGTCAAACATAAGGATAGCTTTATTTACAAATTTTTTTAGAAGTTTTGCATGATCTAAAGTAAAAGCTGTACCTAAAGTTGCTACCACATTTTTAATTCCTATTTGATTTAAGGATATAAGGTCAAAATATCCCTCAACTATAATTACTTCTTTTTTTTCTCTAAGATAATCTTTTGCTTCAAAATATCCATACAGTACTTTAGTTTTTGAATAAATTTTTGTTTCTGGAGAGTTTAAATATTTTGGTTCTTTTTCTGGAGATATACTTCTTCCACCAAAAGCTACTACTCTGCCTCTATGATCTTTTATAGGGAAAATTATTCTTCCTCTAAATTTATCTAATACTTTTCCATCTTCTAACTGTGTAATAAGACCTATTTCCTTTAGGTTTTCTAAAGAAATATTTTCTTTTTTACAAAACTCTAAAAGCTCTTGTGAATTTTCAGGGGAATATCCTATATCAAAAAAATCTGCTGTAGTTGATGATATATTCCTTTGTTTTAGATACTTTCTTGCTTCTTCTGATTTTTTTAGTTGTTCTTTGTAAAAGGAGGTTATTTTTTGAGTTACCTGATATAAACCTTGAAGATACGCTATATTTTCACTGCTTTTTATGTATCTAACAGGGATATTATACTTTTGAGCTAGTTTTACTATAGCATCAGAAAAATTAAGACCTTCATATTCCATAACAAACTTTATAGCATCTCCACTGATACCACATCCAAAACATTTAAATATATTTTTCTGAGGAGAAACCATAAATGATGGGGTTTTTTCACTATGAAATGGACATAAAGCTCTGTAGTTTGAACCTGTCCTTTCTAAAGTGATATATTCAGATATAACATCGTATACATTAGCAGTTCTTTTGACTTCTTCTATAGTTTCAGGGGCTATTGCCATCTAAATCACCTGTGGGTATTATTGATTTAATAGTAACGATTATCACGTGAAAATACTATTAAATTTCTCATAAAACTCTATTTTCATCCTTTCTTCACATCAAATCTATTATTAGTTTTATATATGAAATCTCCCATTATAAAATATTTAACTCTTATTTCTTTAATTTAAGGAGAAAAAATGAACTTGCCAGCATACATAGTTCCACAGGACGTTGAGGTTTTTAAGATATATTTTTCCAATCCATTTCAAGAACCTGTTGTGGTAAGAGATGAAGATGAGTTTAAAGATGTTATCTCTTCTTTAAAAGAAATAGGATTAATAGAAGAAGCAAAATCTTTAACCCAGCAGTGGGTTAATATTCATAAAAAACGTTTCAAGATCAACTATAAAGGGAAGTTTCTGAATTTAGGAGAAAAAACTGCAATAATGGGCATTTTAAATATCACTCCTGATTCCTTTTCTGATGGTGGAGAGTACTTTCGTATAGAGAAAGCTGTAGAAAGAGCTGCACAGATGCTTGAAGATGGAGCTGATATTATTGATATAGGAGGAGAGTCCACAAGACCAGGAGCAAAACCTGTATCGGTAGAGGAAGAGTTAGAAAGAGTCATTCCTGTTATAAAAGAGATACGAAAAGAGCTTGGAGATAACTTTTTTATTTCTATAGATACCTATAAATCTAAGGTTGCTAAAGCAGCTTTAGAAGAAGGAGCAGACATTGTTAATGATATAAGTGGACTGTCTTTTGATATAGAAATGGCAGATGTAATAAAAGAGTTTGATTGCCCTGTAATTGTTAATCATATAAAAGGCACTCCTCAAAATATGCAAAAAAATGTTTATTACGATGATGTTGTTAGAGAAATAATTGAGTTTTTAAATCAACAGATAACCATTGGATTGGAAAAGGGTATAAGAAAAGATAGATTTATCGTAGATCCAGGAATTGGTTTTGGAAAAAACGTAGAACATAACATAGAAATAATAAAGAGATTAAAAGAGTTTAGAATACTAGGATTTCCTATTCTTATAGGAATTTCAAGAAAATCTTTTATTGGAAAAGTTTTAAAGAACCTGATAGGAATGGAAGAAGAACCTTCTCCAAAGAATAGACTTTATGGAGGATTAGCTGCAACAGCAATGGCAGTATTAAATGGAGCACATATTGTAAGAACCCATGATGTAAAACAGACAAATGAGTTTTTAACTATGTTAGACACAATTAGAGGATACAGACTTGTTTGAAAATTTTCACTGGATAGTTGATGTAGTCAGTTCAATAAGATGGAATGATGTTTTAGATATTCTTATTGTTTCTGTCATTATTTACTATCTTTTAAAGTTTCTTATTGGGACAAGAGGCTGGCAGATACTTATTGGCATTTTTTTAATCCTTTCAGTATGGCTAATTGCCAGAATTCTAGATTTAAGAACAGTTCTGTGGATATTTGATAACCTGTGGAGTGTTGGAATTTTCCTTATTATAGTTTTATTTCAGCCTGAACTAAGAAGAGGTCTGGCAAAACTAGGTGAAACAGGTTTATTTAAAAGTTTATTTTTATCCCGTAAAAAAGCTGTAGACGAAGTTATTAGAGCAGCTACATTCCTTGCTGAGAGAAAAATAGGAGCATTAATTGTTTTTGAAAGAAGCATAGATTTAGATAACTATACAGAAGGATGTGTTAAAATCAATGCTGACGTTTCTATTGAGCTTTTAATATCTATTTTTATTCCTCAAACTCCTTTACATGACGGAGCTGTTATTATTAGAGATCAAAAAATTGCAACAGCACGATGTTTCCTTCCTCTAACAATAAACCCTAATATTCCTCAAAATATTGGTACAAGACACAGAGCAGGTATAGGAATATCAGAAGAAACAGATGCAGTAGCTCTAATTGTATCTGAAGAGAGAGGAGAAATATCCCTTGCTGTAGATGGAAAGTTATACAGGAACTTAGACTCAATAACCTTAAAACAAAAACTAATGGATCTATTAGAAGTAAATCCTTCCACAAGATATGAAAAACTAAAGAAAAAAATTCAGAAATTTTTAGATAGATTTAGGACTGGAAAATGGAAAAGCTAAAGAAAATTTTTATAAAAAATCTTCCATTGAAAATTTTATCTATACTTGTTGCATTTCTTCTATGGCTAAATATAACAAGTATGCAGAAAGCAAAAGTAGAACTTTATATACCTATTGAAGTTAGAAATGTCCCTGAAAGTATAGTGATAACTAAGATAAAGCCTGATAAGGTTTTAGTGACTATTGAAGGTTATAAAAACATTATAAACAACCTAAATATTGAAAATATAAATGCATATGCAGATGGTAAAAGTCTAAAACCTGGTACAAATATATTAAAAGTTCATGTTGAGCTTCCATCAAATCTTAAGGTTGTTGATATTCGTCCAAAAACTATTATTGTCAGGGTTATTCAAAAAAAAGAGGGAGGTAAATCCCTCTAAAATACTGCGGAAGAAGAGGCTACAACTAACAGGGTAAGATGGAACGTTGAAAAGGGCTCTCCCTAGTTAGTAAATACTAACATAATTCTAATTATAGAAACTCAATAGAGAAAAATCAATTGTGATAATATATTGAAAAATTTATAGGAGGTTAGTATGCAAGGCGGTGGAGTTGAAAGTTTAATAAGTGCTTTTATATGGATGATTATTCTTATTGCTATCTTTTATTTCCTTCTTTACAGACCTCAGCAGCAGCAAAGAAAAAAGCATGAGGAATTCTTAAAAAATCTAAAGAAAGGAGATAAGGTAGTTACTTCTGGAGGAATAATAGGAGAAGTAAAACAGATAACTGATAAAACAGTTACTCTGAAAGTATCAGAAGGGACAATGATTAAAGTTTTAAAATCATCGATTGCCACATACTTTAATGAGGAAGAAAGTTCTGAAAAAAAGGAAGGATAGATGGAAAGGCTAGTAGAAAAAGCTGAAATATTAATGGAAGCTCTTCCTTATATAACAAAGTTTAGAGGAAAAACATTTGTTATAAAGTATGGTGGGAATGCCATGGCAAAGGCAGACTTAAAGTCTGCTTTTGCTCAGGACATTATCCTTCTAAAGTACATAGGAATTAATCCTGTTATTGTTCACGGTGGAGGTCCCCAGATAGGACAGGTGTTAAAAAGAATGGGACTTGAAAGTAAGTTTGTAGGTGGTTTGAGAGTCACAGATAAGGAAACTATGGATGTTGTTGAGATGGTATTAGGGGGACTTGTAAATAAAAATATAGTAATGCTTATTAATAAGTATGCTGGAAAACATATTAGAGCTGTTGGACTTACTGGAAAAGATGGTGGGTTAATAAGAGCAAAAAAGCTAGATGTAGAAGAATACTTTAAAAAAATTGGGGATTTTGTTCCAACAGAACTTTTAGATTTAGGTCATGTTGGAGAAGTTGAATTTGTAGATACACAGATTTTAAAACATCTTGAAGAAGATAACTACATACCTGTAGTTGCTCCTATAGGATTTGATAGTAATGGAAATGCTTACAACATTAACGCAGATTTTGTAGCTTCTGCTATAGCTGGAGCACTGAAAGCGGAAAAGGTTTTATTCTTAACAGATATTGAAGGGCTTAAAGATGAAAAAGGAGAAACAGTTTCTTCAACAACAGTAAAAGAGATAGAAAAGATGATAGAAGAAGGAACTATTAAAGGTGGTATGATACCTAAAGTAAAGGCATGTATAGAAGCTCTTCAACAGGGAGTTAAAAAAGCACATATTTTAGATGGTAGAGTACCTCACTGTGTACTACTTGAGATATTTACTGCAAAAGGAATAGGAA
>JALWKR010000107.1:3588-4981 GCA_027081375.1 Persephonella sp. | reverse complement strand
TAGATGGAAAAGGAATACAAAGCATATTAAGAAAATACCTAAAGAAATTAGCCAAATGGCAAAAGAAAAGAGATAACCTGTTAAACAAAGGACTTTCTACAAACAGAGTAGATAAGATATTACACAGGATACAAAAAAGAATAAATAACCTGATAAGAGACTTTAGCCATAAAGCATCAAATCTAATAGTAGAGCTTGCGAAAAGATACAACGTTTCAACAATTGTAATAGGCAAACTCCAAGAGAGCAAAAACAAAGAAAGCAAACTATCAAGCATAATAGACCAAATGCTTAGTTTACTGCCACACGGCAGAGTATCAAAGCAGATAGAATATAAAGCAGAGGAATACGGAATAAAAGTAGTCTTAGTAGACGAAAGTTTCACTTCAGGTGTGGACAGCTTAAAAAATGTAGCTGTTAGCAAAGAAAATTACACACCTGAAGCAAGGAAACACAGGGGACTATTTAAAAGCATATTAGGATTAGTAAATGCAGATGTAAACGGAGCAAGAAACATACTTAAAAAGTTTAAAAAGAGTTTCCACGACTATATTACAGGATTGAGACAAACAATCAGAATAAGGGTATTTGGTAAATTAAAAAGTAGCCCCAAGTCTGTCCGAGTATATGGGCAGATAGGGGTAGCAAGGTGTGGTGACCACCTGTCAGGGATAAGGCTATATCAAAGTAGCAAACTCCCTGAGAAGCCACCGACAAATCTACGATTTGAGCATGCCGAAGGGCATAGCACTTTAGTCGGTGCGTAGTTCACTTAAAGACGATCCTTTCAAAGATTTAGAAGATGTTTTTGAAAAAATAACAAATGATGAAAAGCTAAAAAATGACATATATATATCCTTAGTAGAAAAAATTGAGAAAATAAAAACTGAAAATAAGATTTCTAAAGGATTTGCTAACGGTCTATTAATTCAAGAAAAGAATATAAGCAACCAGTATTTAAAACTTCATGTAAATAAAGTTACGGAAGATTTTAAGAGAAGAATATTAGAAGCTACGTCTATAGGAGGTAGTGGTGCTGTTGCTGCATTTTTTGCTAGACCTTTAGTGAAGAAAATGGCAAAAAAAATTACTTTAAAAATTTCTAAAAAATTAGTTATTAAAACTACTACAAAGAGCATAGGAAAAATAATACAAAAAGGAGTATTGGGAACAGTAGTAGGAGGTATATCTGGTTCAATAGTTCCTGGAATAGGTAATGTTATAGGAGCAGGGATTGGATTTGCTTTTGGAATTATTGCGGGAATTGCGGCTGATGAAATTATGTTAAAAATAGATGAAAGCTTTACTAGAGAAAAGTTTAGAAAGAATATTTTAAAAATACTAGAAGAAGAGACGGAAAATTTAAAAAGAAAAATTCATTCATCTTTAGATT
>JALWKR010000107.1:0-3578 GCA_027081375.1 Persephonella sp. | reverse complement strand
CCTTTTATAGCTGTTAGTTTGCAAACTTTGACATATATTTTAGTTATGATATTGGATATATTAACATCAATATTTTTTAGTAGTATAATATACAGTTCGTAAAATATTAACTATTAAAACTTAAGAACTAGAAGGAGGTTTACTGTATGTCAATTACACCAGAAAAAAAAGCTGAAATAATAAAGAAGTTTGCAAGACACGAAGGAGATACCGGTTCTCCAGAGGTACAGATTGCTATCTTAACTGAAAGAATTAAAAACCTAACAGAGCATATTAAAAGAAACAAAAAAGACCTCCACTCAAGAAGAGGTCTTATTGGAATGGTTAATAAAAGAAGAAAATTACTTAAGTATCTTAAAAGAGTTGATGCAGAAAGATATCAAAAAATTGTTCAGGAGTTAGGAATAAGAGAAGCAACTGGGAGTAAGTAATGGGAGAAGTAGGAGAAATTAAAGTAGAAAAGGTTGAAGTAAGTACTCTTTTAGATAATGTACCTGTCTCAATTGAGACAGGTTACTTTGCTAGACAGGCTAGCGGAGCAGTAATTGTAAAACAAGGAGAAACAGAAGTCCTTGTTACAGCTGTTGTTGCAGAAGAAGCTCAGGCAGATATAGACTTTCTCCCATTAACAGTTGAGTACAGAGAAAAAACATATGCATATGGAAAAATCCCAGGGGGATTTGTAAAGAGAGAAGGAAAACCTTCTATTAGAGAAATCCTAGTATCAAGACTTATAGATAGACCTATAAGACCTCTCTTTCCAAAAGGATTCTTCAATGATGTTGTTATAACAGCTCTTACTTTATCAGCTGATGATAAATACGATCCAGATGTTCTTGCAATAGTTGGAGCTTCAGCTGCACTTCATATATCCGAGGCTCCATTTGAAGGACCTGTAGCAGGAGTAAGAGTTGCTAGAGTAAATGGCGAATTTATTGTTAATCCAACTTATCAACAGAGAAACGAATCGGATCTTGATATTGTTGTCGCAGGAACAAAAGACGCAATAGTTATGGTTGAAGGAGGTTCTGAAGAGGTTCCTGAAGAGGTTATTCTTGATGCAATTATGTTTGCCCATGAGAAAATGAAACCTCTTCTAGAAATACAGGAAGAACTAAGAGAAAAAGTTGGTAAAGAAAAATTAGAAGTAAAAGTTGATGAAATAGAAAATCAACTTAAAGAAGAAATATTTAATCTATTTGCAGATAAAATAAGAGAAGCTCTTAGTATAAAAGATAAAAAAGAAAGAAGAAAAGCTTTAAAAGAAATTTTTGAAGAAGTAATTTCAAAAATAGAAATTCCTGAAGAAAAAGAAAACAAAATAGAGGTTCTTTTTAAAGAAGTAACTTCTGAAATAATGAGAGAAAAAGTTCTTAAATATAAAGAAAGAATTGATGGAAGAAAACCAGATGAGATAAGACCTATCTGGATAAAAACAGGATTTCTACCTAGAGTTCACGGTTCTGCATTATTTACAAGAGGCGAGACACAAGCTCTTGTAACAACTACTCTCGGAGCTCCAGGAGAGGAGCAGATAGAGGAAAGTATAGAAGAAGGAGAAGAAAAGAAAAGATTTATGCTTCATTATAACTTCCCTCCTTTCAGTGTTGGAGAAGCAAGACCTCCAAGAGCTCCATCTAGAAGAGAAATAGGACACGGAAACCTCGCAGAAAGAGCTGTAGAACCATTAATTCCCCCTGAAGAAGAGTTTCCGTATGTTATAAGAGTAGTATCAGAGATACTTGAATCTAACGGCTCAACATCTATGGCAACTGTTTGTGGTGCTTCTCTTTCTCTGTTTGATGCTGGAGTTCCTATGAAGAAGCATGTTGCTGGAATTGCTATGGGACTGCTAAAAGAAGATGATGAATATGTAATACTGACAGATATTCTTGGAGACGAAGATCATCTAGGGGATATGGATTTTAAAGTAGCTGGAACTAGGGATGGAGTAACATCTATACAAATGGACATCAAGATAAAAGGTCTTACAAGAGAAATTCTTGATGAAGCATTAAAACAGGCTCATAAAGCTAGAATGCATATTTTAGATCTTATGTATGAAGCAATTCCTGAGCCTAGACCTGAACTAAGTCCTCATGCTCCAAAAATAATCACAATGAGGGTTCTTCCTGAAAAGATACCTATAATAATAGGTCCTTCAGGTAAAAATATTAAGAAAATTATTGAAGAAACAGGAGTTAAAGTAGACCTTCAACCTGATGGTCTTGTAAGAATTTATGCGGTGGATGGAGAAAGTGGAGAAAGAGCTAGAGATATGATTGAAAAACTTATTATGGATATAGAACTTGGCGGCGTTTATATGGGTAAGGTAACTAGAGTTGAAGATTACGGTGCGTTTGTAGAGCTTATGCCAGGAAAACTATCACTTCTTCATGTATCCCAAATATCCCCAGAGAGAATTAAGTCTGCTAAAGAAAAGGTAAAAGTTGGAGATATACTAACTGTTAAAGTTATTGATATAGATGAACAAGGTAGAGCAAAAGTTTCTCTTAAAGAAGTTCAAGAAGGAGAAGAACCTAAGAATAAATTTTTATATGAGTAAGGGAAGGAATTCTTCCCTTACTAAATTTTTAGGATTTCTAAAAAAATAAAACCTAATTACCTTTAATCTTTATAATTTTTTATAACCTTTTCAACAAAATCCAAAGGAAGCTTAAGAACCTTAGCTATTTTTTCAGCACCCCATCCTGTAGCTTGATGCAAATTTATTACAGCCTCACGTTTAGCTTTTTCCAATCCTTCTTTTAAACCCTCTTGTTTACCTTTTTGTAACCCATCCTTGAAAAAAGGATGATTCTCTATAGTTTCTCTATCAAATGTTATAGGCATCTTTTTTACCTCTAACTTGAATTCTTTTACTAATTTAGACCTTATTGTTAATAAGTTCAACAACTTCTTTAAATAATCTCTTCTTTCTCTTTCCGGTAGTTTGTAAAGCTCTGTTAAAAGTTCTCTAAAATACCTTTCTGGATTTCTTACATCACACAATACTGCTAATATTTTATCTGTTAGACTATCGCTTTTAAACAGCTCCTCACAGCTTATCTCTCTTATGTCTTTCAATTCATAGCTAAAAGTGAGATTTTCTATCTCTATTCTATCTTTCATGTTTAAAGGTTTTTCTCCAACGTATAAAACTATCTGCTTTGTTTTTCTGTTTGGATATTTAGAAGAGATAAGGATAAAATACTCAAGCATTCTAAAGGGCATATTTTTATCGTTATGGGTTTGCAGTTCTAAATGAAAAATAGAGCCATCTTCAAGCTCAACGAGAAAATCAGCTCTTCTTTCTTTTACTTCTGGTAGAGATGTATCTAAAAGTTTTTTAGCGTTTTTACCTGAAAGCAACTGAACAAACTTAGGAGGGATTTCCTGAATTATATCTCTAAGGGTTATGTCTATTTTTCCCAATACACTAGCCTTTTTTAAATGTTTTAATTCTATTCGTTTATCTGCGTTTGGGTGTTTAAGAAAGATATAAGTTGCAATACCCTAAAAAAATGGTAGATGCCTCAAACTACAGTTAAATCGTTTTTTTCCAACAAACTGCAAAA
>JALWKR010000106.1 GCA_027081375.1 Persephonella sp. | reverse complement strand
ATCTTTCAAAAATATTTTTCCGTATTTTTCCAATATTGCAATAATTATAGATAGTTTATTTAGATCTAATCCCTGAGCTCTTCTTTGAGGAACAGCATAAACAGTTTTTGATACAAGAGCCTGAACTTCAACTAAAACAGGCTTAGAACCTTCTGTAAAAGGAAATATGATACTTCCTGCCTGCCCTTCAGGTCTTTCTGAAAGGAAGAATGAAGATGGATTTTTGACTTCCTCTAATCCTTTATCTTTCATACTGAAAACTGCTATTTCTCCTGCTGCACCAAATCGGTTTTTTATAACCTTTAAAACTCTATAAGCATGTCCTCTTTCACCTTCAAAATGCACTACACTATCAACTATGTGTTCTAAAACCTTTGGACCTGCTATACTTCCTTCTTTTGTTACCTGTCCCACGATAATTGTTGATATATTTTTTGATTTCGCTATTTCAGTAATTTTTCCACTAACTTCCCTCACCTGAGATACAGAACCAGCAGCTGACTCTATTTCAGAGGAATATATAGTTTGAACAGAGTCTAAAACTATAAACTCAGGTTCCTCACTTTCTATAACAGAAATTATATTTTCTAAATGTGTTTCAGACATTATAAGAAGATTATCTGATAATGCTCCTATTCTCTCTCCCCGTATATACACCTGTTGAGCAGACTCTTCCCCTGTTATATATAAAACTTTTCTGTTTTGTGAAATGTTATTTGAAACCTGCAGTAGAAGAGTAGACTTTCCTATTCCTGGCTCACCTGATATTAGTAGAACCTGACCTTTTACTATTCCACCACCTAATGCTTCATCAAGAGATTTAATTCCTGTTGATATCCTTTCTAACGTATCTTCTTTTTTTATTTTTGATATAGGTAGTGGTTTTGTAGGATTACCCTGCTTTTGAAAAGTTTGCTTTTGCCCTTTTTTACTAATCTTTTCTTCAACCAGAGTATTCCACTGTCCACAGGAACTACATTTTCCAGACCAGGTGGGAAAAGATGCTCCACATTCTTGACATATATATATAGTCTTTGCTTTTTTCATACTTCACCTGAAACTTTTTGTAAGTATTTTATACAGTTTTCAACTACTTTCAATCTATATATATCCTCTTGACACCAGCGCAAACAGATACGAATTATTATTAATAATAAACTATTAACACATTGTTAAAACAATTTAAGGAGGGGTTTTGTGACAAATATACGTAATAAAATAATAAATATAATTGCTGGAACTTCGATAATATCCTTACTTTCTCTATCCTCTTTCTACTATTACTGGAGATACAAAACATACGCGAATTTAGCAGCTGTTGAATATGAACTTATTAACTGCATAAAAGACATTAACTACGAAAATGTTTTTAAAAATATTAATAAAAAAAGATACAAAGTCCTAAACCAATTCGATATTACGCTGTACTACAGTATTAATTCAGAAAAAGCTTTTTCTAAAAACAAGTATTTATTTAAATTTTCATTTGGAGACAATGTAGAATGTTATCTGAAAGACAATAAGCCTATATGTAAGGCAATTAAGTAATTAAATCTTTTTCACTCTATAAAGTACATTTCCCTTTGCTTTTAACATAGGCTCAGAAGAAGGTCTTCCAAAATAGTATCCTTGGACATAATCTACTCCTATTTCCTTTAATGTCTCTAGCTCCTCTTTTGTTTCTACCATCTCAGCAAGAAGTCTTATTCCTTTCTTTCTACATATATGGGCTATACCTTCAATAATAATCTGATTATCAATATCTTTGTCTATATTTTTTATAAGAGAACCATCCAGTTTTAATATTTCAACATCAAAGTATCTTAAATAGATAAAATTAGAATATCCTGTTCCAAAGTCATCAAGAGCAAACTTTATGTTTTTTTCTTTTGCAATTCTTATTACTTCTTTAACAATATTTATCTCATTTATAGCTTCTTCCTCTGTTATTTCAAATACAATTCTGTCACTTGGAAATCTGTTTTTAAATAAAAACTCTTCAAATTTAAATATCTTAGCAGGGTTTTGAATGTACTCTTTTGATAAATTAAAGAAAAGATACTTATCTTTTAAGCCTTTTTTTGCCATAATCTCAATTGCCTTTCTTTGAACAATCTCATCTATTTTTTCTGCTATTCCTAGTTTTAAAGAAGGAGATATAAACTTATTTGCAGCTTTTATTTCTGTATCATTTTCCATTCTTGCAAGAACTTCGTAACCTATAACTTCAAGAGTATTTACATCAAGTATAGGCTGGAAGTAAGGGATTATTTTATCCTCATCTAGAGCCTTTTCTAATAGTCTTTCATCTTCAAATTCTTCTTTAACAATTTTTTCTATCTCTTCTTGAGATAGTATCCTTACTTGATTTTTTCCATTTCTTTTTGCTTCATATAACGCCAAATCAGCTGCTTGAAGAAGGTCATAGAAAGTAGTACCGTGAATTCCAAGAGAAGCTACTCCAACACTTACAGTTATCTTTAAGTCAATATGATTTCCATTGTGATTAACAGGAACTACTTCTTTTTCTATAGATTTTCTAATTCTTTCAGCAACACCTAAAGCTTCCTTTGAAGGAGTATTTGGAAGTATAACTATAAACTCTTCACCACCGTATCTACCTGCTTTATCTGTTTCTCTAATAGTTGTTTTCAAAACACTTGCGACTTTCTTTATAACCTCATCTCCTACAGGGTGGCCGTAAGTATCATTCACACTTTTAAAATTGTCTATATCAAGTATTATGATACTTAAATCTTTTTTATATCTAATAGCCTCTTTTACCTCATTTTCAGCAAAAGAAACAATAAATCTTCTATTAAATAGTTTCGTTAACGGGTCATAAGTGGCGAGGCTAAGAAGATTAATATTGTATATAAGATGATTAAGTATAGTGTGAACGTAATTTATATCATCAGATTTAGGAATAACGTTTCCATCAAAAAATGTTATTGTAAATAGATAATAATCATCATTTACTTCTTTTTTTATTCCATAAATTGACCTAACTTCTCCATTAAATATCTTTTCTACATTCCTTTCTCCTATTTCTAATAGCTCATGCTTTACTTTCTGTACAGAGGATTCAGGAATATTCTTCTCTAAGAATTTATCAGAATGAGCACTTAATTCTGCTGTATCATTTGATTTTTGAACAAGTTGAATTACTGTTCCTTCAGCGTTTAAAAGCTTATCAACATTATTTGCAACATATATCGCAAATTTATGTAAATCTGTAGAAAGAGAAGACATTTCTTCTGTGGTCTTTTTAACAATCTCAAGTTTTTCCTTTTCAGAAAGAAGTTTGTTTCTTGCTTCCTCTAATGTTTTAGATATTTCTCCAAATTCATCACTTGTGTATTTATGTAGATTAAATTCTACATTTTCTAAGCCAGTCTTGTTCATCTTTTCTATTTTATTTTTTAAATAAGTAATTGGAAAAGTTACTATATTTTTAAATAATGTATTGTATATAAGACCAACAAGTAATGTAAGGATTAAAAGGATAAAAGTTGCTTTTAGAAGTGTAATAGCAGTTATTGCTTTGAGTATATTTGCTCTATTGACACAGCCAATTATTAATAGATTTGAATCATCTATTTTTTCTATTTTACAAATATTTTTTTCAGGGTTAATAGTGGATCTTTCAGTAAGAAAGAATTTAACAGGAATATGGAGACTTGGAAGGTAGGTTGTTTCTAAACCTGCTAATTTTAAAAATTTATTGTAATCCACAAAAACGAAATACTTTCCCCTATTTAGAATATTAATAACAATGTATTTTTTATCCCCTTTAATTAGAAAAATTTTGTATTTTTTATCTAACTGCTGAGGATCTATAGGTAGGCTCTTTATTAAGAAAATATTTGTATCTTTTATGTATACACTGTCTATATTTAAAACTGAGAAATATTTTAAACTCTTGTTTTCTCCTTTTATATAAGAAAAAATTGCAAGTTTTGCTTTATTTTCTATATCTGATACTGTTTTATTTAGATAACTGTGCTTCTCTTTTACATATCTTGAGAGAACAAGTTCAATATCTCTTGTGGTTTTTTTTACTTCGGCAAATATAAATATTATATTTCCTATAAGAAATGATACTAATATAACTGTATATAATATTATTTTTATTTTCTGATCAAAGGTTTTCCTTCCTAGTTTTTCAAAAAGTTTGTTAACTTTGTACCAGTAGGTTTTCTTTAAGTTAGTATCTGTCATTATTTAAAAATAATCCCCCAATCTTTATAGCAAAAATTTTAGTTGATATACTAAAATATATCAGCATTTAAAAATGTTAACAATTTTAGCAATAAATATTATAAGAGGAAGTGAATGGATAAAAAAGAGAAATTTTATGTTACAACTCCAATCTATTATGTAAACGATGTGCCACATTTAGGACATGCTTATACAACTGTAGCTGCAGACGTTTTAGCAAGATACAACAGACAAAAAGGAATAAAAACATTTTTCCTTACAGGGACAGACGAGCACGGACTAAAAATCCAGAAGTCAGCAGAAGAAAAGGGGATAACCCCTAAAGAGCTAGCAGATAAAACCCACTTAAAGTTTAAAGAACTATGGGAAGTTTTAAATATCTCCTATGATAGATTTATAAGAACAACAGACCCAGACCATATAAAAGCTGTTCAGTATATATTCCAAAAGTGCTACGAAAACGGCGATATATACCTTTCTGAGTACGAAAGCTGGTACTGTGTAGGTTGTGAAGAGTTTAAGACAGAAACAGAGATAAAAGAGCATGACTACAAATGCCCTATTCATAAAAAAGAGTGTGAAAGGGTAAAAGAAGAAAGCTACTTCTTTAGACTTTCTAAGTATCAGGATAAGCTTCTTGAGCTTTATGAAAAACATCCAGAGTTTATACAGCCTGATTACAGGAGAAACGAAGTTGTTTCTTTTGTAAAACAGGGATTAAAAGACCTTTCTGTTTCAAGACCAAGAAGCCGTGTGAAGTGGGGAATACCTGTTCCCTTCGATGAAAATCACACTATTTATGTCTGGTTTGA
>JALWKR010000105.1 GCA_027081375.1 Persephonella sp. | reverse complement strand
ACAGGAAAACCAAAAGGAGTTTTACACACAACAGGGGGATATAACCTGTATACCCATGTGACAACCAAATATGTTTTTGATATCCATGAAGACGATATATTCTGGTGCACTGCTGACCCAGGCTGGATTACAGGACACAGCTATATGGTTTATGGACCTCTTTCTGTAGGAGCAACATCAGTTATAGCAGAAGGAGCTCCAGACTATCCAGACCCAGGAAGATGGTGGTCTATAGTTGAAAAATACAGGGTAAATATCTTCTATACTGCTCCAACAGCAGTAAGACTGTTTATGAAATACGGAGAAGAATGGCCTGCAAAATACGACCTGTCTTCTTTAAGAATTCTTGGTTCTGTTGGAGAGCCTATAAACCCTGAAGCATGGATATGGTATTACGAAAATATTGGAAGAGGCCAATGCTCTATTGTTGATACATGGTGGCAGACAGAGACCGGAGGACATATGATTACAACAGTTCCAGCATATCCACAAAAACCAGGAAAAGCAGGAAAACCATTCTGGGGAATTGAAGCAGATGTTGTTGATAAAAATGCAAACCCTGTTGAACCAAACACAGTAGGATTTCTTGTTATTAAAAAACCTTGGCCTTCAGCACTGAGAACATGCTGGGGTGAACCTGAAAGATTTAAAAAGTACTGGACAGAAATAGATAATGTTTACTTTTCAGGAGACACAGCCACAAAAGATGAAGATGGATACATAATGATTCTTGGAAGAGCTGATGATGTTATAAACGTTTCTGGACATAGAATAGGAACAGCAGAAGTGGAAAGTGCCCTTGTTTCTCATCCAGCAGTAGCAGAGGCAGCAGTAATAGGAAAACCTCACGAAGTTAAAGGAGAAAGTATCAAAGCATTTGTAATTCTTAAGCAAGGAGAAGAGCCTTCAGATAATCTGATAAAAGACCTTAAAATGCATGTCAGACATGAGCTTGGAGCTCTTGCTGTTCCAGATGAAATAGAGTTTGTTGAAAAACTTCCAAAAACAAGGTCTGGAAAGATAATGAGAAGAGTTCTAAAAGCAAAAGAGCTTGGTTTACCTCTTGGAGATATTTCCACATTAGAAGACTAAAAAGGGGCTAAAAGCCCCTCTTTTTAATATCTTCCAAAAACCCTCTCATATATATATGGAACATTTCTTAAAAACGCATTTACATCAAAAATTTTATCTAGTTCTTCTTTTGATAAACGAGATGTAACTTCAGGGTCTTGAAGAAGGGCATCTTTAAACATCAATCCTTCTGTATCCCATGCTTTCATAGCGTTTCTCTGAACAATATCATAAGCTTCATCTCTAGATAATCCTTTTTCAACTAAAGCAACTAAAACCTTAGATGAGAAGTATAGACCTTTTGATAAGTCCATATTTTTTCTCATTCTCTCTGGATAAACAACAAGACCTGATAAAACCTTCTTTGTTAGCTCAAGTATATAATCTAAAGCTATTGCACTGTCAGGCATGATAACTCTTTCTACTGAAGAGTGAGATATGTCCCTCTCATGCCATAAAGCTATATTTTCCATAGCAGGAATCGCATTTGCTCTTATTACCCTTGCAAGTCCTGTAATTCTTTCACAGGTTATTGGATTTTTCTTATGAGGCATTGCAGAAGAGCCTCTCTGACCTTTTTTAAAAGGCTCCTGAGCTTCTAAAACTTCTGTTCTTTGTAGATGTCTAATTTCAACTGCTATCTTTTCCAAAGATGAAGCTGTTATTGCCATTGCTGCCATAAACTCTGCATGTCTATCCCTTTGAACAACCTGATTTGAAACAGGTTCAGGCTTAAGTCCTAGCTCCTCAAGGGCATATTTTTCAACAAGAGGGTCTATATTTGAGTATGTTCCTACAGCTCCAGAAATTGCCCCAACAGAAACAGTTTCCCTAGCATGCTCTAATCTCTCTTTATTTCTTTTCATTTCCTCATACCAGAGAGCAAACTTAAGACCAAAAACCATAGGTTCAGCATGAACTCCATGGGTTCTTCCCATCATAACAGTATCTTTATATTTAAAAGCATTTTCTTCTAGTATTGGCAGAAGCTCTTCAACATCTTTTATTAGTATGTCCAAAGCTTCTCTCATTAATAATCCTAAAGCTGTATCAATAACATCTGAAGAAGTAACTCCTAGATGTATATACCTTCCATTTTCTCCAACCTGTTCTGCAACAGCTGTAACAAAAGCCAAAACGTCGTGATTATATATCTTGTCAAGTTCATGAATTCTCTCTACTACAGATTCATCAATATACGTTTTTTCTTCTATTTCTCTTAAAGCATCATCAGGTATTTTACCTAATTTGTTCCATGCTCTACATATAGCTATCTCCACATCAAGCCATTTTTGAAACTTATTTACTTCTGACCATACTTTTCCCATTCTCTCCAAAGTGTAACGCTTTATCATTCATCCTCTCCTTGAAAGTGGTTTACAGAAATATTTTACAGATATTTCTGCTTTTAAACTGATATAAATCACTTTAGATTTTATAAACAGAAATATATTTTCTAATATGAAAAACAAAATTTAAGGAGGTTTAGGATGGGAAAAATAGGCTTTGGAGAACATCCATCTAACATTTTTGAAAGATTACTAGAAGGAGGAGCCTTTCCAAAATTTATTCAGTTAATTGAAGCAAGTGGTTTAAAAGAAGAACTTATAACAGGAGGTCCTTTTACTGTTTTAGTTCCTTCAGATGAAGCTATAGACTTTAGCCCTCCAGAAAAACTTGAAGAGTTTGATAAAGCCCTGAAAGATCCAGTATTAGCAAGAAAGGTATTACACAGGCATATGATAGGAGATATTTATAAAATTCATGAGCTTGTAAACAAAGAAAAAATTAAAGCTTTAAATGGAGAGGAACTATCTATAAAGGCAAAATGTAAGATTAAAGAAGAGAATAATCTTGAAATGGATTTTGAGTCTGGAAAAGTAGAAGTGTTTATTAACGACGCAAAAGTAGAATTGGCAAATATTCCATGTTCAAATGGAATGTTACATATTATCAATAAACTATTATAAAAGGGAGGAAAACTCCTCCCTTTCTAATTTACTTTTTCAATTGAACCATCTAGGTATTCTACATAACAAGATACTTTGTTTGGACTAAAACTGAAACTATCAACTTCTGCGAAAGGTACAACTGTTTCTAAATCTATTTGGCCATCTCCATCAATATCCCACTTGTATTTTCTTACACTTCTTATAGTAAAGTATCTTAAGCAGATAAGCTTAACTTTACTATTAGTTAAACCTGCAGTAGAAATGGTATTCTCCCTTTTAATTATTAATCTTCCCTTTTCTTTAGGGTTTATTTCCTCGGTTGCATATTCGTCAACACCTATGTCTATTGAATTTCCTATAATTCTTGGTTCTTCATCTATATCTTTATAAAACTCTAAAGGAATATTGATTCCTTCAGGTATAATTCCTGCATCTATGCAAGGAGAGTCATTATCAAGATGGAAATTCCACCATTCTGCTCCAACAAACTTTGGATCTTGATCTACAAGATTATCTTGAGTATATAAGTTTCCTTTTACTGTAGCAGTTAAAAAGGAATAAAGATTATTATAGACATAAACAGGGCTATTGTCATTCTCTATAAATATATCTAATCCATTAGAATTTTCTTCATTTTGTTCGTAATTTCTCCAAAAGATGTTATTAAAAAGCTTAACATTTGAATCATTTGCAGCCTCTAAGTAAAGACCTCCACCTGTTCCATAAGAATAGTTAGAATAGAGAACATTATTCATAATATAAGCATCAGAATTTATGACAGATAGATGAAGAGCACCCCCTTTCTCTTCAAGATCATTGTCTGAATAAGTATGATTTTTGTTGAAGATATTGTTTCCTACAAATACAGAACTTTTATTTAGATGAATATCAACAGCTCCCCCTACTTTTGAAGAATTATAAGCAAAAGTATTGTTTAATAGATCAATATGTGAGTTGTCTTTAACGTTTATATATACTGCAGATCCGTTTCCGTATTTAGAGTAGTTGTAAATAAATTGGTTCTGGAAAATAAGAGCATAAGAACTTTCTTCTCCTATATATATGGAAGCTCCATTTCCATTGGATATATCTCCAAAGAAATAGTTATTTAAAATATATATGTTATTACCTTTTCCTTCTAGAAGAATTCCACTTCTTGCGTTCTTAAAGTCATAATAAACTATACCATTATAAAACCTATTATTGTTTAATAATATATCAGAGTTAAAAGTATTGAGGTATATAGTACCTTTCATAGATTTATTTGAGTAAAAATCATTTCTTTCTAATGCAATTTTATTATCTTTTCCTGTTATTGTAATTGCACTTCCTTCCTTTGAAGAGGCATTTCTGAAGAATATATTTTCCTTTCCTATAAAGAAACTGTTATATAGGTCTAACCTTATATTAGAATGCCTTATATCACTAAAAGATCCATATAATTGGCATTTTAAAATTTGAACTTCTACATTTTTTCCTTTTATATCAATGAGAGGTCTATCTTTTCCTTCACTACTTAGAGAATCTCCTATGTAAATATTTTTTAAGATAAAAGAAACTCTTTTATTGTTATTAGAAAAATTTGCCTTGATTAAAGGTATATCTAGCTTTCTTTGTAGAAAAACAAAAGCATGTGGATCTTCACTTGTTATAGTTAAAGAAAAATGCTCATTATCATCAGGAAGATAGTATATAGATTCATTTACATCATAAATTCCACTTCTTATGTAAATAACATCATTGTCTCTATTATTTTCTGCTTCTCTTAAAGCTATATTTAAGTCTGTTATGCTGGAGACATAAAAATCTTTTGCATATACTCCCCCTATCCAAAAAAGATAGGTTAATAAGAGTGTTATTAATCTTCTAATATTAACCATCGCAAACTCCCTCCTCTTTATTTTAGCTTTAGTATATCATTAATAACAAAGAATTAATAAAAAAAATTACCCTTTTTTTTAATTTATAAAAAGTATAAAAAAAAGCAAGCACGATATTGTGCTTGCTTACGGAATTTGTT
>JALWKR010000104.1 GCA_027081375.1 Persephonella sp. | reverse complement strand
AGCAAGTTTTTTTAGAGTTTCTATATCTTCTTCTTTTATATCTTTAACATCATAAGGATGAAAGCCTATAGAAGCATAAACATTATCATATTTTTTTGAAAGTTCTACAGCTTTATATATCTCCTCTTTGTCACAGCCAATTGTGATTATATAGTCAAGGTTTTCTACACTTTCTTTTACGTCTTCTTCATTTTTTATCATATCAAGATGGGCATGAGTATCTATCATAAAACCACCTCTTTTAATTTTTTGCAGGAAATATAAAATTTATATAAGAATAAAAAGGGTTTCAATGGGGAAAATCTATTTTAACCTGAACTTTATTTTTATATGCCTTAAATGAAACTTTGCACCCCATTTCACTGCAGAGTTTTTTAACTATAGAAAGACCAAGTCCAAGTCCCCTTTGACCTTCTCTATAGTATCTATCAAAAACTTTTTCAGGATTCTTTAGAGGCCTTGAAGAATTCTCTACTATTAAAGAGTTTTCATCTAGATATATCCTTATCCACCCATTTTTAGAGATATTATGTTTGAAAGCATTTCCTAGTATGTTAGAAATCACCCTTTTTAAAGCTGTTTTATCTAATTTCTTGTAAACATCTGTAATTTGTAGGTGAACCCTTATATCAGGATAAATACTCTCATACACTTTCAGCTCTTCTTCTAAAATTTCCCTTACATTTATCCCTTCTTTGTATATTTTTATCCCTTCTGTTAATGTTTTGAGATTTTCATATAAAGAGGATAACTGTTTAACTGCAAGCTCTATTCTATGTATTTCAGGTTCATCTCCGTGTTTTAGTTTAAGAAGTTTTAAATTTATAAGAATTCCAGATATTGGTGTATTTATATCGTGGATAATATCTTTTGTAACTTCTTCTATTAGAGATATTGATTTTCTCAAAGGATTAATTGATATATACGAAAAAATAAAAGATATAATAACAGTTATAAAAGATGCTAAAAGAAATTCAAGAATAACTTCCGTTTGATACTTTCTTAACTGCTTTAAAAACGCTTTTTTAGAGTACGAAATCTTAAATACTTCATCCTTTGCAAAAGGAATAGGGACAAGGATATAAAAGGAGTTTTTATCTTCATAAAGCTGATAAAAACCTTTTTTTTCATCCTTTTTTTCTAAATCCACTTTAAACTTTTTTCCTTCAAAGGTATAGCTGAAGTTTTTCATTTCAAGAAATATGTTATCTTTAAATCTGTGAACTAACTCTCTGTAATGAAAGTAAAGAATAACCGAGATAAGAAACTCTATAGAGAGAAAAAATAAAAGGAAACTTTTTAAAAAGGATTCCCTTTCATATCTTGTTTTAAAAATCCTCATTCTAGTGTATAACCAATTCCTCTAACAGACTTTATATCTATACCAAGTTTCTTTTTAAGTTTTGAGATATTTACCCTTAAGGCTAAGTCTGATGGATTTTGAAGAAGCTCCATTAAATCTTCTTTAGGTACTACCTTTCCCCTATTTTCAATAAGTTTTTCAAGAATTCTTCTAAGAACTGTTCCTATCTCTACCTCTTTACCGTTTTTAAAAACTCTACTGTCTTTAATTACAATGTCATTGTAAGAAATTTCCTTTCCACCTGTTTTTGTTTTCAATCTAGCTTTTATCCTTATAAGAAGTTCCTCAGGTTCAAAAGGTTTTTTAATATAGTCTTCAGCTCCTATCTCAAATGTTTTTGCTATGGTGTCTACGTTTCTAATAGCACTTATAAATATTGCAGGAGTGTTGTCTTCTGCTCCTCTAATATCTTTAAGAAAATCTATACCACTTCCATCAAGAAGGTTTATATCTATAACATAAAGGTCATACTTATTTTCAAAAGTTAAATCAGCAGCTTCTTCATAACTTCTTGCTATATCAACTTCATATCCGTTGTACTCAAGAAAAGCTTTCAAACTTTCAACAAGAACTTTATCATCTTCAATAATTAGTATTCTAGCCATTTTTAAAACCTGTATCCTATTTTTCCAAATATATTATGGTCTATAGCTGATTTATTCAAACCATAGCTGTAAAGAATTGAAGCAAAAAACTTCTCTGTAAAGTCATAAATAGCATAAATAGATATATACTGCTCATCATCATATCCAGAAACATTACTCTGAGAGTAATCAAAGGATGTGCTTAAGTAAAATCTGTATGTAAACTGATTTCCAATACCAACAGATAGGTTGTAGCTATTTTTCAGTCCTTCCTCATTTGTAAAAGTATAATCTCCATATAGAAAAACATCTATTGAGTTTAGATACATATCTACAAGGATTGATGGAGTGTAGTCTATTTTCTTTGAAACTTTAGATGTGGGAATTTTTATGTTTAATCCAAGCTGAGTATAAAGGTTTTTCCAGTTTAAAATATAACTTCCAAAAAGATATGTATCTCCAACTTCGTTTTTACTTTCATCAGCGTCCAAAAGATAGCTTCCAGTTACAGAAAAATACCAGTTAGTATTTGAATACGAAACTGTAATGTAAGAAGTTAAAGAACTTTCTCCTTCGTCTAAAGAATAAGAAGCAGAAAGTTTTATATAAAACTTTCCAGACTCTTCTAAAGGACAGCCATCTGCATTAACTAATACATCAAAAGGCGTACCAGGGCACTTATCTACAGAATCATCAACACCATCTAAATCCTCATCTATATATCCAAAAGCAAAGCTAAAAGCAAGCAACCATATTAATAAGACGCGAAACATTCACTCTCCCTATCTAAAATGGTTCCAAGGTTTGCCATGATCCCCTTTGTTTTTATTATCTTTACCTTTTTCACCCCAACGTCTATTTCCACCTCCATGGAAATCTTCCATTTTCCTTTCGTTATGCATTTCTTGTTTAAAGTTATCTTTGTGTTGCTGACGCATATTCCTCATTTCCATATGTTCTTTGTGGGTAAAATGCTCTTTATGGCTGTATCTGTGTATATGCTCATGTACTCTTGTGTCTTTTGAGCTGTGAAGCTGCTGATGAAGTTTTTTCATTATCTTTAATCTTTCTTCAGCTTTTAACTTTTTAACCAGGAGTTTAAGTTGATTCATTTTTTTATATCTTTCAGAAGGAGGAGTATTTTTTACTTCATTTATAAGTTTTAGTATCTGTGCTGAAATATCCTTTGTTTTACCGTTATTTCCAAGGGATAAAGATGTAAAACCTATAAAAAAGATAAAAATTATTAAAAATTTTTTCATATTGTTCCCTTAGATTTAGCCAATAAATAAATTTGTTAAATATAATTTATCAAACTTTCGTTAATTATTCGTTAACACTTAAAAGATAATGTTGAAAAATTTTATAATTTACCCACCTGATATAGCATTTACTACTTTTATGTTATCTTCAGGTTTTATCTCTTCATCTTCAGATGCAAGTTCTCCATTCTTAGCAACAAAAGCATACTCAGGAGAAAGACCTAGAGCTTTTAGTATATCTAAGGCTGTTACCTTTTCTTTATCAAAGGTTAATATCTGCTCTTTTCCTCTATACTTAACTTTTATCTCCATCTTCTCCCCATTAATTCTGTTGTTTTTGAGAAGCGTTCCATTTTAAATAGCTTTCTATTAATTCATCTATCTCACCATCCATTACAGCCTGAATATTTCCTGTCTCGTATCCTGTTCTAAGGTCTTTAACCATTTGATAAGGCTGGAATACATATGATCTAATCTGGCTACCCCATGTAATATCTTTCTTTTCTCCTTCCAGCTCTTTCTGTTTCTCTTTTTGTTTTTCAAGTTCATACTGATACAGTTTTGCCTTTAACATCTGCATAGCTTTTGCTCTGTTTTGTATCTGAGAACGCTCACTTTGACAGGTTACTGTTATTCCTGTAGGTATATGAACAATTCTAACAGCTGAGTCGGTGGTATTAACGTGCTGTCCCCCTGCCCCTGAAGCTCTAAATGTATCTATTCTCAGGTCTTCATCTTTTATTTCTACTTTAACTTCATCCCCTATCTCTGGAATTACAGAAACTGCAGAGAAAGAAGTATGTCTTCTTTTGTTTGCATCAAATGGAGATATTCTAACAAGTCTGTGAACTCCCTGTTCTCCTTTTAGATATCCATAAGCATAAGGTCCTTTTACTATAAATGTAGCACTTTTAATTCCTGCTACATCATCAGGCTGGTAATCAACCATTTCTATCTGAAAACCATTTTTTTCAGCCCATCTTAAGTACATTCTTAGTAGCATTTCTGTCCAATCACATGCCTCAACGCCACCAGAACCAGCTTGGAGAGTAACAATGGCATTTTTCTGGTCATACTCTCCAGAAAGCAGACTTGCTGTTTCTAATCTGTTTATCTCTTTTTCTAAGATTTTAATCTCCTTTTCTATCTCTTTTTCTGTTTCCTGGTCATACTCTAACTCTAAAATCTCTAAATACTCTTTTATATCATTTAATCTCTTTTCTACATCTTTTATTTCCTGAAGCTTATTAGCAACAGCATTTCTTCTTGCTGATATTTCCTGAGCCCTTTTAGTATCATTCCAGAAATCAGGCTTTCCCATCTCCTCATCAAGCTTTTTTAACTCTTCTTCAAACTCTTCTGGCTTTAATATCTCTTTTATATTTTCAAAAGTTTCATAAAGCTCATTATATTTTTCCTTTAATGTATCTAGTATCATCTTCCTAACCTCTTGTAAGGTTATTTTCTGCCCTTAAGATATGTAAAAAATAAAATTTGACAATACTTTACTAAGATTTTGCCTGTCCACTCATATAGGTTATTAAACCACCTGCAACCACAAACATAGGTATCACTATAATCGCTGTAACAATGGTACCAACAACAACAGCTATAACAACTTTTAGCCATCTTTCCTTAAAAACAGCTTTTGCTAGTACAGTTTGTATAGTAAGACCGATAAGAATAGGTATCCACACAAGAGATGGTTTATATATTCCGCTTATCTGCATTAATGTTTTTGCAAAACCAATAGAAACATAAGCTATAAGAGTAACTAAAAAGGCATGTTTAAAAGATGTCCATTTAAATAGTGCTAACTTTGAAGCATACCAGAAAGA
>JALWKR010000103.1 GCA_027081375.1 Persephonella sp. | reverse complement strand
GTAATAAATCCCCGAATATGCGGTATATGCGGACATGCCCACCTGATAGCCACAGTCAAAGCCCTTGAAAATCTATATGAAAATGCAGGGGAAAATATAGAAATTCCAGAAAAAGCAAAACTAATAAGGGATTTAACACTTTCCTCTGAGATTATCCAGAACCATCTCAAATGGTTTTATCTATTTGTTTTACCTGATTTCCTAAAATTAGACAAAAATCCTAAGCTTAGAAAATATCAGCCTATAAAAGGCTCCCAGTGGAGAAAGGGATTAGATTACAGCTCAAAAATTGTAAAAGTTGTAGCAATATTCGGAGGGCAATGGCCTCACACTTCTTATGCTATTCCTAGAGGTGTAACATCAGATCCCACTACATTTGATATAGCTGAGGCAATAGCAATAGTAGACTCAGTGTTAGATTTTTATGAAAAAAATATTCTTGGAATGCCTGCTGATAAATATTTGTCTATAAAAAATCTTGATGAATATATGAAAAACGCTAAAAACTCAGACCTGAAAATATTTTTAAACCTGTGTCTTAAACACAACCTTCACAAACTTGGTAGAGCTTATCACAGATTTTTAACTGTATGTGATATTAGCCCTTCTATTTCAAAAGGAGCAACAAAAAGGAAGAGAAAGGATTTTGATATAAATAAAGTAAAGGAAGTTGATGCTTATTCATTTTTGACAGAAAAAGGTTTTTCCTTTGATAAAAATAGATACTCCTGGGCTAAGGCTGTTAGATACGATGGTCTTCCGTATGAAACCAGTCCACTGGCAAGGAGAATTAATAACAGGGATGAACTATTTTTGAATCTTGTAAATGACTTTAAAGATAGCTATATGGTAAGGACATGGGCAAGGATAGATGAAGTATTGAAGTTACTTTTTTCTATGAAAGGATGGCTATCCCAGATAAATATCAAAGAACCTTCATATATAAAACCTAAAAAAGATATAAAAGAATTAGAAGGAAAAGCCTTTGGTTTCTGTGAGGCTGCAAGGGGCTCTTTAATACATGAAATACAGGTTAAAGAAGGAAAAATCAAAAAATATAATATCATCACCCCTTCCACATGGAATTTAGGCCCAAGGTGTCCTAAATATCTATCCCCTGCTGAAAAAGCAATTAAGGGATTAAGGTCTTCTTTTCTTGCTGAAATGGTTTTAAGAAGCTTTGATGTCTGTTCAGTCTGCACAACCCATTAAACATCAATATATGATTTTTTTTAATAATTTTAATATTTAAAAAAGGGACTTTTTAATCTCTTATCTTTAGCGAGATTATATGCAACTTTAACAGCTTCTATAAATGAAGAAGGATCAGCTATATTTTTTCCTGCTATATCATATCCTGTTCCGTGGTCAGGAGATGTTCTTACAAATGGAAGTCCAAGGGTGATATTTACAGCTTTTTTAAAACAAAGAAGTTTTAAAGGTATTAATCCCTGATCATGATACATAGCAAGATACGCATCAAACTCTTTTCTTCTGTTAAAGGCTGTATCTGCAGATAAAGGTCCTTCTACATTTATATTTTCTTCCTGCAAAGATTTTACAGCAGGTTCTATAATCTCAATTTCTTCTGTCCCAATATTTCCACCATCTCCAGCATGAGGATTTAAACCTAAAACAGCAATTTTAGGATTTTCTATCTTAAATTTCTCTTTCAGTTCTTTTATAAGGAGTTTTACTTTAAGTCTTATTCCTGTATATGTGATTTTTGAAGGTACTTCTTTTAGAGGAATATGAGTTGTCATAAGGGCAACTTTTAGCTCTGGACACATAAGCATCATTAGGTAATCAAACACTTTTGATTTATAAGCTAAATAGTCTGTGTGTCCAGCGAATTTAAAACCAGCTTTCATTGTATACTCTTTTGATATAGGTAGAGTAACAAGAGCATCTATCTGCTCTTTTAATATATCGTTTGTTGCTGCACCAAGGTATGCTATTGATGCTTTACCTGTTTCAACAGAAGGTTTTCCTGCTTCATACTCTTTGTCTTGCATGTTTATTAGATAAAAACCTTTTTCATAGGCTTCTGTAGGGAATAAAATTTCTCTAAAAGGGAATTCTTTTCCTAAAGCCTTTGCTGTCTTCTCTAAAATTCCTCTACTGCCGTAAACTATATAAGCTGATTCAGGAAGTTTATCAACAGACTTTATTAATATTTCTGGAGATATACCTGCAGGATCACCAAGGGTAATCCCGATTTTTTTTACCATACTACAACCTTGGATGCCTTTTCTATTATGTCTATAATTTCTTCATAAGACAAACATCTATCTTCAGGTACTTTTATATTTCTTGCCTCTACATCTTCTTTACATGCTACCCATTTTTTATTTTCAGGTAAAGGTCTTAAAACAGCATCTTGAATAAGGATTATATAATCTTCTTCCTCTAGCATTTCAAATTCAGGAAAATCAGCAGGTCTTTTTATAAGCCATACAGTATTTACCATGTTAGTACAACCTCTGCTTCTTTAATCAGTTCAGAAATATCATCTTTTGATAGGACTTTTACTTCTGTAGGCCAGTTCTTTAACTTAACTCCTCTTTCTCTAATAGCTTCTTCTTCTGCTATTATCTCAGCCTCCATCATACCAAGAGCCTCTATTGATTTATCAATAGGTTCTATACCAATTAGCTGTGGTTTCCAGTCAGTTAGGGAATATACTCCATCTTTTATAAAGATAACCTGCATTTTATGTTCCATAGAAGCTCCAACAGCAAGCCTTAATGCTTCAAAAACTTTCCAGCTAAATGGATTTGATTTTATTAAAACAACAACTTTTTTCTTAGCCACTGCCAACCCCTAATCAAATATAAGAACTTTATCTGCTTCTGTCATAAGTTTTGCAAGTCCATACATACTGCTACTTTCAGCCCAGCTTTCTGGCTTTATTTTTCTCTGTTCTGCATTATGGGCACAGTAGTAAACTTCTAAACCTTTTTCATGTAGATTTTTGATTTCTTCCCTTAGAAGACAGTATTCTCCATTAGCCATGAAGAATATCTTTACCTTGTGGTTTCTATTTAAAGCTGCACTAATTAACTTTACAACAGTGTTAAAATCGTGAGAATAAGGGTTACTTGCCATCACTATTAAAAGGTTCATTTTACCTTCCTTACAATTACTTCCCAGAGATTTTCTCCAATTTCATTAATCTCTAAAACTTCCTGACCTTCTTCTCTCATACTTTTAGGAACGTTTTCAACTGAAGGTTTGTAATCTAAAATAACCCTTAATATCTGACCAGGTTCCATCTGTTCTAAAATAAGCTTACTTTTTACAAAAGTAAAGGGGCAAACCTCCCCTTTAAGATCTAACTCTCTATCCACTTTTATATCAGCCATTTTTCACCCCTTAAAAATGCATGTCACAGGATTGGTCATACTCTATAAGCTCTTTTATAGTTGGATTTTCTCCACACAGAGGACATTTTTTATCTTTTCTAAGTTTTACTTTATTAAAGTCTGTTGTTAACGCATCAAAAACAAGAAGCTGACCTACAAGAGGTTCTCCTATTTCTAATATGAGCTTTAAAGCTTCATTTGCCTGAAGAGTTCCCATTATTCCCCCAACAACTCCTAAAAGCCCAGCTTCCTGACATGAAGGAACAAGTCCTGGAGGTGGTGGTTCAGGGAATAAACATCTGTAACAAGGAGAGTTTTCTTTATCTCTGTAATCAAATGTTGTAAGCTGACCTTCAAATCTAAGTATAGCTGCAGACACAAGAGGTTTTCCTAAGAAATAGCAAGCATCATTAACTAAAAATCTTGTTGGGAAGTTATCTGAACCGTCTAAGATGACATCATAGTCTTTTATAATGTCAAGAACGTTATCTTTATGAATTCTTTCATTATAGGCAATAACGTTAACATCAGGATTTAAAGCTTCTAATGTCATTTTTGCAGATTCAACTTTAGGAACACCAACTCTCTCTGTGTTGTGGAGTATCTGTCTTTGAAGATTTGAAAAATCAACAACATCAAAATCAACAATTCCTATGGTTCCTACTCCAGCAGCAGCTAAATAGTATAAAGATGGTGAACCTAGTCCCCCTGCACCTACTACAAGTACTTTAGACTTTAATAGCTTTTCCTGTCCTTTACCCCCTACTTCAGGGAGTATTATATGTCTGCTGTATCTTTTTATCTGTTCTTCTGTAAATTGAAAAGACATTTAACCACCTCTTTTCTAAAGATTTATAGAAATATAAATAGTATACATTTTATTTAAATGTTAACAATATGATTAAGTTTCCTTTTTTTCAATCTTCTCAAGTATTTTTGTATATCCTTCTATTAGGTCTCCTAGGTCAAATCTAAACCTGTCTTTATCCAAGCTTTCTCCTGTTTTCTCATCCCAAAATCTGCATGTATCAGGCGAAATCTCATCAGCTAAAACAATTTCTCCATCTTTTCTTCCAAACTCAAGTTTAAAATCAACAAGAATTATTCCCTGCTTTTTCATGAACTCTCTTAAAATTTCATTAACTTTTAGAGCAAGTTCTCTCATCTTTTCAATTTCCTCTTCAGTAGCTAGTTTCATAGCGAGAATATGCTCTTTACAAATAATAGGGTCATGTAGTTCATCATTTTTTAAGTAGAACTCAACTAATGGTGGATTAAATTCTGTTTTTTCAGGTATTCCAAGTCTTTTTACAATAGAGCCAGCTGCTAAGTTCCTTACAACAACTTCAACAGGTATTATCTCTACTTTGTAAATAAGCATCTCTCTATCAGAGATCTGTTTAATAAAGTGAGTTGGTATTCCTTTTTCATTTAAAAGCTTAAAGAAAAAAGAAGCTATTTTATTGTTTAATACTCCCTTACCTTCTATTGTGGCTTTTTTTACAGCATCAAAAGCTGTTGCACTGTCTTTATAGTACGCTATAACTTTATCAGGTTCATCAGTTGCATATATAATCTTAGCTTTACCTTCATACAGCTTTTCCCTTTTTTCCATAAAAAACCTCCTTGACACTAACAATAAAATTCTCTTTAATTCATTATAAAATAAGATAAAAATGTAAAAAGTATTTAATGAATAGTATAACACTAACCCTAAACATACAAATAAGAAAAAAATCAGCAGTTAATAAACTACAAAAAGCCTCTAAAATATTCCAGCACTTTAAAAACTTAGTCTACATAACAGCTTTAGAATATTTCAAACACACAAAAAGTATAAACCCC
>JALWKR010000102.1 GCA_027081375.1 Persephonella sp. | reverse complement strand
GAAAAAACGCTATATATGTTAAAGGAAATGGTAAAATTGACCTGTATCTATCTGATACAGATAATGATGGTACACCTGATACAGCCATTCCAGAAATAGAAACACCTGATACTGTAGCTTTAGAAGAGGATGACACTTTTGTAAAAGATGAGAATAACGATGGTAAGCCAGATTTTATAGAGTATGATGAAGATAATGATGGAACATGTGATTGTGTGGAAGATCAAAATGGTAATGGAATTCCTGACACCGAAGAAGATAAAAATGCAAATGGTATACCTGATTATATAGAAGATGACGACCATGATGGAATTCCAAAATTTGCAGATGATGATGAAAAAGAACATGAAGAATATGATGAAGATGAAGAACATCATGACTATGGAGGATATAACGACAATAAGTTACCAGGGGATTATATTGTTATAGCCTGGAATGATCTTGGAATGCACTGTATGGATAATGATTTTTCTGTATTTTCAATATTACCACCTTACAACACTATTCATGCTCATGTAATTAAAAGAGGTCATGAGCCAGAAAAACTTTCTGATACATCTGTAAAAGTTTACTATATGGCTCAAGCAGATAATGATGGAACTATAAATACAACAAGTATCGGCAAAACAAACTTCTGGGATTATGTAGAAAAGCTATTTAATGTAAATCTCCAACCTGATATAGGTCTAAAAGGATTTCCAATGGCAAGCCTAACACCTCATGAGATGGATTACACACCAATGTATAAAATGTTCCAGGCAGAAGGAATACCTATCACTCCTTACGATGATGATGGAACAAAAGATGAATATCCTTTAGTTAAAGTTATTGCAAAAGACTTAAACGGTAATGTTTTAGCTGAAACAACAACAGTAGTTCCAGTAAGTGATGAGATGAGCTGTATATCTTGCCACGGTTCCAATTCTGGAAACACAAAAGCTCTACCAGAACAACCTGAAAATGATCCAAATCCAGAAAAAGACTACAGATGGAATATTCTTAAAAAGCATGATGAAGAAATATCTATACCTCAAAGTGTGTTAGACCAACTTGTATCAAAAGGATACAATTATCAATCTTCTCTATATCAAACAGCAAAAAATGGAACACCAGTGCTATGTTCTGCATGTCACAAATCAAATGCTCTTCCTGGTTCAGGAGTAAATGGAGTTCCGCCTCTAACACAGGCTATTCACTCAAAACATGCTAAACCAGTTGCTAACTCTGGAAAAACTGGTAGAGATGCTTGTTATCTATGTCACCCAGGTTCTCAAACTCAATGTTTAAGGGGTGCTATGGGCAGTGCTCATATAGAATGTCAATCTTGTCACGGAACAATGGCTGATGTTGGAAGCTCAACAAGGGAAGGATGGCTTGATATGCCAACATGTCAGCACTGTCACCAAGAAGGCAAAAGATACAAGACAGTATTCCAGAATGATGTTATAGGTGGTTCTTTAAGGGAAATTGTTGATACTAGATTTGCTACTAAGCCAGATACACCTGTAAAAGGAAAATCTTTATACAGATTTAGCAAAGGGCACGGAGGACTTCAATGTGAAGCATGTCACGGTTCACCACACGCAATTTATCCTTCAAGCCTAGCTAAAGACAATATGCAGATAGAAAAGCTACAGGGTTACAAGGGAACTCTTAGAGAATGTTTTGTATGCCACAAAGACCAGATACCATTTACAGCTGACGAAGGACCTCACGGTATGCATACAATTGGTCAAATGTGGGTCGATGAGCACGGAGATTATGTAGAAGACCACGGATACAATAACTGTAAAGCATGTCACGGAACAGACTTAAGAGGTTCAGAGCTCTCAGAAGTAAAAACTACAAAATCTTTCCATACAGAATGGGGAACTAAAACATTCCAGCCTGGGCATGCTATAGGTTGTTATGACTGTCACAACGGTCCTCATGGAGAAGATTAATTATATGTAAAAGGGAGCTGCTGCTCCCTTTTTTTAATAAAAGGTAAGAGGTTAGTGCAATGAAAAAAATTAAGTTTTTAATACTACCACTGCTTTTTATATTGGTCTCCTGTGGAGGTGGTAGTAATCAAGTTTCTTCAAATAACATAGACTTAACATATGTTTATGGGAGTTTAAAAACGTCAGACTATATAGAAACACAATCAGCAAAAGATTTTGGTATAAGATATATTCTCGCAGCAACTTATGAAAATGGATCTCCACTATTTGTAACAGGATTTGTTGATTATGCTGGAAATTATGAGATAAATCTTAAGAGAGGAAAAACATACTCCTTTGTTTTATTTGATAAAAACTTACAGCCAGTGGCTTATGTAAGAAGGGGAGATAAGAATGCTGTATTCCTTAATGGAAAAACAGTAAAAATAGATATTCTTCTTATTGATAGTAACAGTGATGGAAAATTTGATACAGGAATGCCTGAAATAAAGGATGATGAAAAAGCTCAGCTTAGAAAAGATGAAAGATTTTCTTATGATAGGAACTTTAACCAGAAGCCAGATCTTCTTGAAACAGATAAAAACAAAAATAAACAGTTTGATGGAATAGAAGATAGAAATAAGGACGGTTATCCAGATACTATGGAAGATAATAATACAAACAACATACCTGATGTGTTAGAAGAAAAGGAAAAAGAGAAAAAACATAAAAAAGAAAGAAAAAAAGATAAAGATAAAAAGAAAAAAGATGATGATGACGATCACGATGATGAAGAAGAAGAGGAGGATGATTAGTAGCCTCCTCTTTTTTTATAATAATTTTTTAATCACATAACAATCTTTATCTATGAGAAAGATAACTTTTGCATTTTTACTTTTTTATACGTTTAGCTATGGGGGAGATTTATTTTATCAGTTTGGAAGGGGCTTAAATATAGATAATCATCTATGGCTAGGAAGCTATATATCTATAAATTACTGGAAAAAAGGTAGTGAAAATGAGATAAAATTTGATGATATAGCTTTACTCTCTAAAATTTTCTTTGGGAAATTTTCACTTTTTTCTGAATTTGAGGCAAATAATATATATGTATCTTCTAGCAGTAGAAAAAATAAATACTGGGATATAGAGTTTGAGATAGAGAGAATATTTTTAAGTTATCACTATAATGATTTTTTTAATATAAAAATAGGTAGATTTCTTACTCCTCTTGGAATCTGGAATAAAATTCATATAGATGCTTTAAAATGGACTGTTTCTGATCCTCTTGTATCAACTGCTTTTTTTCCAATGTTTACAACAGGAATAAACATAAATGGATATTTTCCTACTAAAGAGAATATAAAGTATGAGTTTTTTATTCAAAAAAACAAAAGTATAAACAGTTCTTATAATAATCTAAAAACAGAGGACATTATAGGATTTCAGGTAGAAAAACTATTTGATGTTAATAAAAAAATTGGAATAAATGGTGGAATATTTGAGGAAGAAAAAGCACAGGAAGAATATAAGTTCCTAGGTTTATACGGAAAAACGAAAATAAAATCCTTTTTCTTTTCTTCAGAAGTTTACTATGCAAATGAAAAAAGTAAAAAGAAAGTCAAACATAAAGAGTACGGAAAGATAACATATTACCTTCAGCTTGTTAAAAGGATCTTTAACAAAACATATTTTATCTTTAGAAAAGACGGCCTTTACGATACTTCAGATAAACATCATGTTGATATATGGACTTTTACACTGAATTTTAGACCTAGATTTAACATCTCTTTTAAGGTTGAATACCAGTTTTATGAAAGAAAAGATGACTATATAAGATCCTCTTTTGCAGTGCTGTTTTGATGAAAAAATACTTGCTTGTTTTAATGATCTTTTTAATAAGTTGTGGAGTATCCATAGGAAAGGAATTTACTATATACATAGTAACAGGTGCAAAAACAGATATAGATATTAAATGTTCTGACTTAAAAAGTATATATTTAAAAGAAAAAATTTTTATAAAACATGTAAGAGTAATCCCTGTAAACCTTCCTTCAGATAATTTTTTAAGAAAAATTTTCAATAAATATGTTCTAAATATGACTCAAGAAGAGCTTAATATATACTGGAATGAGAAATATTACGAAGGGGTTGTTCCTCCTATTGTTTTAAAATCTCAAAAAGCTGTAAAAAAATTCTTGCAAAATGTTGAGGGTTCTATAGGATATTTAACAAAAGATTATTTAGATAAATCTTTAAAAATTAAATGTATTTTGAAGGTTAATGTAAATGAAAAAGATTTTAATAGTAGATGATGATCCCCAAAACAGATATTTACTTAAACTTGTATTACAAAAAGAAAACATAGAAGTTATAGAAGCAGAAACAGGAAAAGGTGGACTAGAAAAGATAAACGATGAACATCCTGACCTTATAATTCTTGATGTTATGATGCCAGATATTAATGGGTTTCAGATATATGAAAAAATTAAGGACAAAAATATACCAGTTATATTTCTAACTGCAGTGGCAGATAGTGATTTTCAAAGTGAAATGGAATATATTGTAAAACCTGTAGATATTGATGTTTTAGTAAATACTATAAAAAGATATTTAAAATGAGTATTCGCTGGAAACTGTTTATAGCTCTTTTTATTCTTACTTTACTCCCCTATGGATTGGTATCAGTATACGTTTTTAAATATGTAGAAAACTATATTAGAGAAAATATTGAAAATCAACAAATTCAGAACATTGATCTAATAAAGAAAAATATTTCAGATTATTTTACTTCTTTGTTAAAGAATATAACTTTCTGGTCAAAAGCTCAAATTTTAGATGATATTCTTACAAACGATGTTGACAAAAGAATACAGATATTCCTAGATCAGATTGAAATAAACTATCACTTAAAGGGACCTTTAATAGTTTCTAACAAAAACGGTTATATTGTTGCTTCTACAAATAGAAGTTTAGTAGGAAAAAACATATTTTCTTTAGGCTTCTTAGAGAGTAATGAATATATACCTATTAACTTACCTATTTTTGCATCATTTAATAAAAAGAAAATAGGCTATATATATCATCTGTTTTATGCCAAAAACCTGAAAGACTTTCTTTTTAAGAACAATCTTTCCTCTTTAAGTATGATAAATAAAAAAACAGGACATCAGGTTGGATTTATTAAAGAAATCCCTTTTTCTGCTTTTAATGATTCTACTTTTGAGAATGACAAATATATCTATTACGCAAAAACATTTTCTATAGCCCCCTTAAAGAACTGGGTTCTTATATCCCAGATAAATAAAGATATTGTATTTTTACCTTTAAAAGAAATAGAAATATATTTTACAGGTGTGTTTCTCATTGGCTTTCTGGTTATATCTATATTTGCATTTTATATC
>JALWKR010000101.1 GCA_027081375.1 Persephonella sp. | reverse complement strand
ATCTGAAACAGGTAAAAGAGGCTAATCATCTACCTGTGGATTACATAGGTTTTGGAAGTGTTTTTCCCACAGAAACAAAAGAAGATGCAAAAGTTTCTGGCATTGAAAATCTAAAAAAGGCTATTGAGATATCTCTAGTCCCTGTAGTTGCCATTGGTGGTATAAATATATCAAATGTAGATGAAGTTCTAAGTGCAGGATGCACAAATATAGCTGTTGTTTCTGCAGTGTTTAAGGGAAAGGATATAGAAGAAAATGCCAAAAAATTAAAAAATAAGATAAAAAAAGGGAGAACCATGGGATTCGAAATTAATTAATCCCATAGTACCTTCTTTCTAAAAGCTCTTTTTCTGGAGGTTTGTAGATAAACAGGTTCTTTAAAAATAAATCCAGTTCTTTATATATTTTTTCTTCTCTTTCTCTTTCAAAATCAAGTACCTTATGCCCCATAGGCCATCTTAGAATAACTTCATCTCCGTTAAAAATAATCTCTAAATATAAGCTCTCTTTCTTTCCTGTTAGGAAGTCAATATATTTTGTTTTCTTATCTCTAAGATGTATTCTAAAGCCACCTTCAGGAAAAACTTCCAGATTTTTTTCTATATAGGATTCCCTTTTGTTTATAGCTTTTATATCCTTCAAGGGCTGATGAGCCAAAACAGAAATTATATTTTTCCCCCTCTCCACAAATCTGTTATTTTTTACTTTTTCTAAAGATAGATAAAGTTTTCTTAAATCTTTAAAAAAGTTTCCCATAATACTACCTCCCCCGAAAAATTTTATTATTATAATTAATAGTGTATTATTATCGTATTAACAAGATCTTATTTTAGTTTCTTTCTTATAAAAAGCAGTAAACCTAAAAAGGCAATAAGTATATATGAAAGATCTATATTTTTAGATAAAGAACAACCGCCGCCTCCTCCTTTGCTTGATGTTTCTGATTTGGAAAAACTAAGAGGTTGAACAAAAGCAATTGTTGTCTTTATTTTTCCTACTTGATTATCTTTATCAAGAATTCCATTATCTTCAATAAAAAGACGTACAGTTCTTGATAAGCTTTGATTTGAAACAGTTACATAATAATCATTATCGGGGATGAGAATACATGCACTATCGTTGTCACAACTTAGCAATTTAAAATTATATGGAAGATTTAGATACCTAATATCTACATAAGCAACGTATTCATTATCCAACTCTAAGTATATCTCCAAAGGTTTATCTAATACAATGTAATTTTCATATATTTCAGGAAAGTTTTTTATCATCTTTATTCTTATGTCTTTAAAATTAGCAGGTTCTATTGCTAAGTTATTTGAAGCCCCTATAAGAGGGTTAGTTAAGGATGCATACAGATCTAATGTCCCTCCAGATACAGATTTATTATTTAGTGAAGCTAATTTTCTTGAATTATGAAGTATAGTTGCTTTTATATCAATAGGTCTCAAATGAGGATACATGGTTTTTAATAAGCCTGCTGCACCTGTTACAAATGGTGTAGCCATTGACGTTCCAGTTTCATATCTGTAATCTTCAGGAAGAAAATTATTACTTTTAGTGGAAATTGTACTGTATATTTCATCTCCAGGAGCAGCAATATCCACAGATATATTTCCATAGTTTGCATAACTAGAAAGAATATCACTTCTGTTTATAGCTGTTACACATATTAACCCATCATTATCAAGCTGATAAGAACATGGATACACTCTTTGGCAGTAAAGATTACTTAAGTTTTTACAGCGTTCATCTAAGTTTCTTTCGTTTTCGTATTCTAATTCTGTGTTTCCTGAAGCTGTAACAAATAAAATTCCTGCATTTATTGATTCTTGTATTACTCTTTTTAATATATCCCCTAAATAATAACCAGGACCTCCAGCCCAGGAGTTATTGGAAGCAACAATATTTACTCCTCTTTTTTTAAGATCAATTATGTAATTTAAGCATTTTATTGCTGCACTTAGAACACCATTACCTCCCCCATTATCATTAAAAATCTTGCAAGGTAAAATTTTTACATGCCAGTTCACCCCTGCTATACCAATCTCATTATTCCCAACAGCACCAATAATTCCTGCTACGTGAGTTCCATGATTATTAAAATCCATAGGATCATTATCATTGTCATGCATATCATACCCTATACAGTCATCTATATACCCATTGCCATCATCATCAACTCCATCAGTTCCGTTACATTCAGCTTCATTTCTCCATATATTGTCTCTTAAATCTGGGTGAGTATAATCAACACCTGTATCTATAACTGCAATAACCACATCATTTGAACCAGTTGTTATTCCCCAACTATCAAAAGCCTTTATATTCTCAAAACCCCAGTATTCATCTTCAGACCCATACACGCCGTAAACCTTATCATTAGGAATTACCCTTTCCACAGGTCTTATTATGTAATTAGGCTCTACTTTTTCTACATAAGGGTTTTGTTTTAACTCTTCAATTAAGTCTTTTGTAGACCTATTTTTTGATTTTATTAAAAGGATTTTATCTTTTCCTTGATCAAATATTTTTTTGATAGATATATCACTTCCTTGAATAGATATATTGGGAATATGATTGTTACTTGATGGAGAAATAAAATTTGTTTTTAACTTAACAATAACTTCACCTTCAACATAATCCATAGCGTAAATTCTGTACACGTAAGAAAATAAGATTAAGAATAAAAGAAAAATATTTTTTTTCATTTTAATTCCCCCAAATATTTCTTTTATTTTTTATTAACTTCTTATTAATCCCTTGAAATCTATTCTAATAAAAATTTTATAAATCTTCTACTCATTATTTTAGTTGTTTTAAAAACTGTATACCATAAAAAGTATAAACTAAAGTTGATAATATCGTAAAAATTGTTGTTATATAAATAAGCCCATTGATTATAAATTCTGGAAGATAAAATATATTTGCTATTAAAACAGATACAATTGTTAATATTTGAAAGAAGGTTGTAGCTTTTCCAAATATTGATGGCCTTATATCAAGATGTCCTTTTAAGAAATAGACTAAGGCTGCACCTGCAAGAATATAAATATCCCTGCTAATTACTAGTACAACAAACCAGTACGGAAATTTAATTTCTAAAGATGAGTTATATATAAAAATAAAGCTACTTATTAACAGAGCTTTATCTGCTATTGGGTCTAAAACCTTACCTAAAGTTGTTATCTGATTAAACTTTCTTGCAACGTATCCGTCTAAAGCATCTGTAATTCCTGCAACAATAAAAACTAGTAAGGCACATAAGGGCTTGTTGTAACCGAGACATATAATAAAAACTGGAACCAAAAATATTCTTAAGATTGTAAGTATGTTAGCTAGACCTAGACCCATATCTTGCCTTTTGGATTATCTTTGTTGTTGATATGTCATATACAAAATCTATTGTTTTTACCTCTCCCCCGTAAGATTTAACAAAATCTGCTCCTACTATATTTTCAATTTTCCAATCTCCACCTTTTACTAAAACATCAGGTTTTATCTCTTTTATTAATCTTTCTGGAGTATCTTCGTCAAAGATAATTACTAGATCAACTGGTTTTAACGCTTCTAAAACTCTTTTTCTATGCTCCTGTATATTTATTGGTCTTTCAGGACCTTTTATTCTTCTTATAGATTCATCACTATTCAAACCTACAACCAAGACATCTCCTAAAGCTTTAGCTTTTTCAAGGTAATCTACATGTCCTGCATGAATAATGTCAAAACAACCATTTGTGAACACTATCTTCTTTCCTTCTTTTTTCCAGTTATTAATTTTTTCTAGATAATCCATCTTTTTCTCCTTTTTCCACAGGAACTATTAATAAATATCCAAGGATAAACACAGGAAACATTATTAAAAAGTAAATCATATTTTGATAAATAACTGATAATACAAAACCTATTAATAAGGGGAAATGACCAACTGCTAAAATGAGTTTATAATTAAGTCTTCTTTTTAAAAAGAATATGAAAGCAGGAGTTAATGCTCCTATAGATAAAAGTACTTTCACAAATAAATCAAAACTAAAAGGCAAAGGTTTTCTTATTAGTATCATAAGGAAACCTATGTATATAAACGAAGCAAAAAGAAAACTAAAGTAAAGTTTCCTCTTTTTGATAATTTCTACTTTCATTTTTCCATCTTTTTCTTTGTTTTTTCAAATTCCTTTAAAATCTTTTCAAACTCCTTTAGCAACTTTTTAGCTTCAGGAGTAAGTTTTGAACCTCCTCCTTTAACACCTCCCTTTTTACTTTCAACAAGTTTTATGCCTAATCTTTCTTCCATTGCCTTAATATACTGCCAGGCTTTTTTGTAAGAGATACCTAGGTTCTTTGCTGCAGAAGATATAGAGCCAGTTTTCTCTATTTCTCTAAGTAACTTTTCTCTTCCCATTCCAATAATAATTTCTCCATCTTTCTCAATCCATACTTTGTACTTTATCTCTAGATTTCCTTTCATAGAACTAACCTAGATACCAGTTTTTTATAATATCTCCCCAAAATATATACACAAAAGCTCCTAGTGCCAAAAATGGTCCAAAAGGTATCTCAAATCTGCCTTTATCTTCAGTTTTATTTAGATACGCTAAAGATATACCTACTACTGCTCCTATTAAAGAACCAAAAAATATAGTAAACAAAGAACCAAACCAACCTATGTAAGTACCAACAAAAGCCATCATCTTAACATCACCAAATCCAAGACCTTCAATTCCCCTAAATTTTTCATAGGAGTATGCAATTAACCATAAAATTCCTGCTCCTACAGTAGCTCCTAAAATTGCATCAATGGGAGTAAAATCTTTTCTGAAAAAAGAGTATATAAGACCGAGAATAAAACCAGTTAGATTAAGCTCATCAGGAATAATTTTAAAATCCAAATCTATAAAAGTAATAGCAATAAGAATTGCTAAAAATGAAAATATAAAAAGGTAATCAATGGATAAACCTGCTTTCCACAAAGATAAAACTGAAGCAATTCCTGTTATAAACTCAACAAAAGGATATCTTTTTGATATAGGATTTTTACATACTCTACATCTACCTTTTAACAAAAAATAAGAAACAATAGGTATATTGTCGTACCACTTGATAGTGGTTCCGCAGTTGGGACAGAAAGAAAAGGCTGGTCTAAGTATAGAACCTTTCCTTGGAAGTCTATATATAACAACATTTATAAAACTACCTATTATCGTTCCAAATATAAAAGCAGCAATGTAAAAGAGTATATTAAGTTCCATTTTTAACCTGTTTATCTTCCTGAGAGTTTTCTAATCTTTTTGCTTCTTCCTCAACTTCTTTTTTTAGCTTCATTCCCATTTTTGTAAGAAAAACTAT
>JALWKR010000100.1 GCA_027081375.1 Persephonella sp. | reverse complement strand
ATCTAAGATAGAGTATGAAGCATTATCACATCCAAAGCTCCAGAATTTTGATAATGGAATATCTAAACCTGCTACAAAAGAAGCTCTTATTGGAACAGTATGAGAAACAGCTACAACTGTTTCTCCATCATGTTTTTCTAACATTTTTTCCTGAAATTTTTTTACTCTGTTATACACATCTATAAGAGTCTCTCCTCCAGGAAACTTAACAGTTTCAGGTTCATAGAGCCACTGTCTAAAAAGGTCAGGATACTTCTCTTTTACTTCTTCTACAAGCATTCCAGACCATTCACCGTGATCTATCTCTATAATATCTTCATCTATGTTTATATCTAAACCTAGCTCTTTTGCTATATATTCTGCAGTCATATACGTTCTTTTTAGAGGACTAGTGTATAAAGCTGTTGGTTGATACTTTTTTAAGGTTAAAGCTAAAAGTTGAGCCTGCTTGTGACCTCTTTCAGATAACTCGGGATCTAATCTCCCTTGATATTTTCCAATAGGGTTCCATAAACTTTCTGCGTGTCTTACATAAATTATTCTTACTGCCAAAAGTTTCCTCCTTAAAAAAAATAGTTTAAATATTATACATTTCTTTCACCAAATATAGCTGTCCCAATTCTTACAATTGTTGCCCCTTCTTCAATAGCAACATCAAAATCATGAGACATTCCCATAGAAAGATGAGGAAGTTTAACTTTATATCTTTCTTCAAGTTCATTTTTCATTTCTCTAAGTCTTTTAAAGTATGGGCGGGATTTTTCCTTATCTTCAAAATATGGGGGAATACACATTAACCCTAAAATATTTAGATTTTCTTTCTCTAAAGCGTATTTAAAAAGTTCTTCTAACTGATCTGGTTTTACTCCATATTTTGATTCTTCCTCCCCTATATTTACTTCAATAAGAACATCCTGAACTTTTCCTATCTTTTTCGCTCTCTTGTTAAGCTCATCTGCAAGCTCTTTCCTATCTAAAGAATGAATTAGTTCAAAGTATCTAACTGCATATTTTGCTTTGTTTGTTTGCAAACCACCTATTAAATGCCAGTGAGCCTCAGGAAGTTTATCTTTAAGCAGGTCTATCTTTTTCATTCCTTCTTGAACTCTATTTTCTCCAAAGTATCTAATCCCTGCTTCATAAGCCTGAATAATCTTCTCTGGAGATTGAGTTTTTGAAGCAGCAAGAAGAATTATTTCTTCAGAATTTCTCCCAACTTTATCTGCCGCTTCCCTTATTTTTTCCTTGATTTTTTCAACATTTGAACGTATATCCATTTAATACCTCTTTTAAAGTAGTTTTTGAAAAGTATTGGTATAATTTATTTTACACAAATTAAGGAGGGGAAATATGGCTGCAGAAGAGTTTAGAATAGAAGAAGGTAGATACTATACTAAGGATCACTTTTGGGTAAAAGTTGACGGAGATGATGCTGTAATAGGTATTACAGATTATGGGCAACACCAGCTTGGAGATATTGTTTATGTTGAACTGCCAGAGGTTGGACAGGAAGTTGAGGCTGGAGAAAAAATTGGTAGCGTTGAATCAGTTAAAGCTGCTGTAGATATTTACTCTCCATTAACAGGAAAAATTATTGCTGTAAATGAGGACTTAAAAGATGAACCTAGTCTTATAAATACTGACCCTTACGGAGATGGTTGGATTTATGAAATAAAAATGTCTGATCCTACAGAACTTGAGGATCTAATGCTTGATGTTGACTACAAAGCTTATATTGAAGAAATAGAAGCCCAAGAGGAGTAAATAATGAAATATTTCATAATAACTGCCTACGGGAAAGATCAACCAGGGATTGTTGCTGGCTTAACTAAGATACTTTTTGAAAAAGGTTTTAATATAGAAGACTCTGCAATGACAAGATTAAACAATGAGTTTACTGTTATGCTAGTTGTGACAACTGAGGAAGATATTTCAGAAGAGGAGCTTAAAAAGGCATTTGAAAATCTAGAAAAGGAAAAACAGTTAAGTATTTCTGTAAAAGAAATTCCTGAAGAAACTCTAAAAGAAAAAAGAGAGATAGGTTCTGTTTATAGACTTGTTGTTTACGGTGCAGATAAACCAGGGATTGTTTACAGCGTGGCTAAACTTTTAGCTGATAAAAATATAAATATTGCTGATCTGAGAACTGAAAAAAGTAAGGATCTTTATGTTCTAATTTCTCAAGTGGAGTTTCCTAAAGATGTAGATGAAGAAGTAGTAAAAGCAGAATTAGATAGATTAAAAGATGAGATGAATATTGATATCTCTTTAGAAAAAGAAGAAGTTGTGGAGATGTAAAAAATGAAAAAACTAGAAATACTAAAGTATCCTGATGAACGGCTAAAGCAAATCTCCAAGCCTGTTGAGGATTTTGGGAGGGAGTTTAAAGAGTTTGTTGATAATCTCCTATATACAATGAAAAACTCCCCTGCAGGAGTTGGGATAGCTGCTCCGCAGGTGAATAAACATATTCAAACAATAATAGTTGATGCATCTGAGTATAAGCATAAGTACAACAAAACGAATCACGGCTTAATGATTTTATCTAATCCAAGAATTATTGCTCACGATGGAGAAATAATAATAAGAGAAGGATGTCTCTCTGTTCCTGACTACACTGGAAATGTAAAAAGACACTACTGGATAAAGGTAGAAGCTGAAGATATTAACGGTAAAACTATAACATTTGACACAGAAGGATTTGAGGCTGTAGTTATTCAACACGAAATGGATCACCTTCAGGGAAAACTCTTTATAGATAGAGTATCATCTCCTAAAGATATATTTAAGAGGAAAGTATATAAGAAATAAAATTATGGATGTCCATATTTCTGGACATCTGTTTTTGCTTTTATATGTTTTGCTAGCTCATTTTGTCTTTGGGCTATTCTTTTTTGAAGATTTTCTAACTTCTCATATAAAACCTGTGCTTCCTCAAAAGAAAGCTCTTCTAAATGAATAGAAAGAAGCTCATCCATCTTTTTCCTAAAACTTTCAAAATCATCTAATTCAAGATATATATAAATATCTTTTATTAAGTTTTCTATTTTGTCTACGCTATCTCTTCCCATCCTGATTTTAACGTTTCTAAAATTTCTATAATATCTTCTAAAAGTTTTGTATCATTCTTTGCATGAGCCAAAAGTATCTGTTGATAAGAAAACTGATAAAGCTCTCTTAAATTCTGTGCTATCTCTCCACCTTTTTCCATATCTAAAGAAGAATCTAAAGCAAGTATTATATCTGTAGCTTTTTGAATATTATTCACTTTACTTTTTATATCGTTATTTTTTATATCTTCTATAGCCTGTTTTAATGCAATAATTGCTCTATCATAAAGCATAACTATCTGCTTAACAGGAGTTGCTGTAGCTACATCTGTTTTTAAATATGCCTCATATGGATTTCCCATTTTTTATCCCCACTACTGTTTTTGTTGTCCACTAAAGAACATAGCTGTTAGTCTCTGTTTGACATCATCCATTTGTGCCATATAGATTTGTAGAGCAATAAACTGCTTTTTTAGTATTTCTATCTCTTCATTAATTCTTTTACTATCTAGTTCTATTTTCTTTTCAATATTTTGAATTTGTCTGTCCAAGCCTTTTTCTTTTGATTTAACTGGCCCTTGTGGATCAAGAGTGAAATATATGTAATCCTTCAAAGTTGTATTTAATTCTGTTATTTTTGATTTTAACGTATTTACATCATTTTTTATGTATTCATCTAACTTTGCAGAATCAATGGATATATGTCCTGTATCTTTGTCTACATTTAGTAATTCTAGTTCCATAAGTGGGGATAGCCCTTTGAAGATAGCAGAACGAATAGAATGAAGAGTTGAATCCCCTGAAAGAACTCCATTCTCTCCAGAATTGTTTTTTATAAAGTCTACAATCTGGTTGTATTTATCTATCAGATTATTTAAAGTATCTTTTAAAGGCTTAAAATCATTTGTTATTACAACATTTGCAGGAGAAGATGTTTCTTTCTTTACCTGTATACTGATACCATCTAGAACATTGTCAAATGAATTTGTCTCACTTTCTACAGTTGTTCCATAGATAGATATTTGTGCATTTTGAGCTGTTTGAACATTATCAAATCCACCTAATTCATCAATAAGGCTACCTGCTCCAGAATTTGAATCTGATATAGAGACAGTTTTTGAAGAACCTGTATCAAGACCTTTAACTAAAAGTCTATATTTTGTTCCATCAAAAAAAATAGACGCGTTTATATTTATATTATTATTTGAAGCTTCTGTGTTTATTTTATCAACTATTGATTGTAAAGAGTCAGTATCATCATAATTTATATCTATAGAGTTTCCATCGTAAGAAATTGTTAAAGTTCCACTGTTTAAGGTTGTTATAGCAGCGTCTTTATCGGTTTTTCCGTCACTTGACAACCATACATCATTTTGAGCAAGCTGAATAACAGAAATATCTAAGTTAGCCTCTGATACTTTTTCAGGATTTGTTATAGATACTTCTAATGCTGTTTCATCTGAAACAGTAGCTGACTTTTCAGAAAAGAGAGAAGGTGATAAAAGATTATCTAAAGATGATTTAAAATCGTTTAAAATACTTGTAAATTCATTATAAGCTGCTTTTTTTTGATTTAAAAAGTTCTCTTTTTCCTGTAAGAGAAAAATTTGCTGACTTTTATATATTCTAAATTTGTCTAATATTTCCTGATAATCAAAAGTTCCAACAAGATTACTTAAATAAAATTCTCCAGCCATAACCTACACCTCTTTACTGAAAAGTAAGCCTACCAACTTATCAACCTTTTTAGCAAGTTTTAGTATATATTCAGGAGGTATCTGTCTCACTACTTCATTAGTTCTTTTATCTATTATCTTTACAACTGGTTCGTGAAGATCCTTATCTATCTCTATCTTTAAATACTTATTCATATAATCAAACTTCTCTTTTAAATCTCTAAAGATATTTTCTATCTGGTCCTTATCTAGTTTATTAAGTTCTTTCTTTAGCTGCTCAGGAGAAATGCTGTTTTGATCTGATACCTTATCTGTAGGTCTGTTTTGAACATTTGGATACTCAACATTTGCTTTTGAGCCACCTTGAACCAAGGCAGTATCCATAATATTTTGAATACTTTTTATCTCCATTTTAACCACCACCTAAATATTAATAAAGGGGACAGAAGTCCCCTTCTATAAAAATTATCTGAGAAGCTGTAGTACCATTTGTGGAACCTGGTTTGCCTGAGCAAGCATAGCAGTACCAGACTGCATAAGTATTTGATTTCTTGTAAAGTTAGACATCTCTTTAGCCATATCAACATTTCTAATTCTAGATTCAGCTTCTTGAGTGTTAATTCTCTGTGTTTCATTGTTTGAAATAATTT
>JALWKR010000099.1 GCA_027081375.1 Persephonella sp. | reverse complement strand
ATATTCCGCTTATCTGCATTAATGTTTTTGCAAAACCAATAGAAACATAAGCTATAAGAGTAACTAAAAAGGCATGTTTAAAAGATGTCCATTTAAATAGTGCTAACTTTGAAGCATACCAGAAAGAGAAAGCCCCTGTTATAAGAATAATAGCTGCTACAATAAATGCTTCAGTCATAATTTTTCCTTTTAAGATTTTTTTGAGGTTAATATAGTACGTTATTAGACAGTTTTACATCAAGGCTAAAGTTTATATCTATCACTCATAAAGGGTAATATTTCCAGACCTTTTATCTGAGGATTTTCAACGTTTTTGTGCTGAACTAATACCTTGAACTTTTCCCCCATTCCTTTTGGTAGTACAAGGGTTTTTAGTCTGTTTATTCTCTCATAAGCTTCTATATCATCCCTCTCTTGAAGCTGAGCAAATATATCCATAAGACCTAGATTTGTTAAAAAGTGAGCCTGATCTGTGAAACCTGTTGTCTCTAATCCTGCTATCTTTCCGTAATAGGATAGAGCTGAAAAATTAACATGGGAAGTAATATCCTGAAGACCTACATTTTCATAGAAGTTTTCTGAGTATCTGTGTTTGTGGTAGCAAAGAAGAGTTCCCCTCATCCTGTAAGGTTTATATAGCTCTGCAGATGGATAACCATAGTCTATTGTTATCACATACCCTTTTTTCAATTTTTTTGCAATCTTCTGTATATAGTCCTTAGCATCAAGATTTATCTCTGTTTGCATTCCTTCAGGAATGTTGATATTTAACTCTTTAATATACTTTATTATCTCCTCTGAAGGTTCTCTTAATACTTCTTTTACATTCTCTTCTTCATCAAGTTCTATATACACTTCATATATCTTTCCATTTACTTTTCTTATTATATGAACAGGAAAAGCGTCAAAAAGCTCATTTGAGAAGATAACTCCTGTAATACTTTCATCTTCAAAATCTATAATGTCCTGAACCCATCTAACTATCTCAAAATCTTTTAAAATCTCTTTCTGAAGTTTTATATGATAGGGGGACTTTTCTATCAGTATATACTCAGTATTTTTGTAAACTTCAGGATGGTTTTCTTTTATATACTTTAAAATATCATGGGCTAGATACCCTTTTCCTGCTCCTATTTCAACAATTTGAAAAGGTTTCTCATTTAACTTGTTGTATATTTCAACAAATTGTTTTCCTAAAAGTTCCCCAAACGCTGGGTCTAGCTCTGAAGCTGTGAAAAAATCTCCAAATCCACCAATTTTTGCTTTTGGAGATGTGTAGTATCCAAGTTCTGGGTAGTACAGAGCCATATCCATAAAATCTCTAAAAGAGATACCCTTTTCTTTCTTTATCCTGTCTTTTATAACTTTAACAAGCTCTTCCTTTCCAGTTAGTTTCATACTTTTTCCTGTGAAACATTTTTTGAGGAAAACATTATATATCAGATTTTTTTGTATTTTTCCTGAATATACTCTCTAAGTTTTTCTACATTATCAGTTATTACAAAAACTTCCTGAACAGTAGAACCTTTTTTTAATAGAAGCTTTGCTCCTGAGTGGGTCTCGTACTGAAATGTTAGCCTAGGATTTCCTGGCTGACCTTTTGGGGTTGTTTTAATACGTCCAGGGATGATAGAGGAGACCAATCCTTTTTTTACAAGGTCTTCCAAAAGTTCTTCTCCGTCCTCTATTATATGATGCTCTTTTTTAATACCTTTCTTTCTGTATTTCATGATTTTTTAGAAAAAGGGGAAGAACCCCTTCTTAGAAAGGTTTTTCTGGAACTGATTCCCAGTCTTTTAGAAATCTTTCTAATCCTATATCTGTAAGAGGGTGTTTTATAAGCTGAGCAATCACTTTATAAGGAATTGTTGCTATGTGAGCACCTATTGTTGCAGCCTCTACCACATGCATAGGATTTCTAACAGATGCAACAATTATCTCACTTTTAAATCCATAGTTGTCTATTATTGTTTTTATATCAGCAATTAGCTCCATTCCTGTATGGCTTATATCATCAAGTCTTCCAACAAATGGAGATATGTAAGAAGCTCCTGCTTTCATTGCAAGTAATGCTTGAGAAGGAGAAAAGATTAAAGTAACGTTTGTTTTGATGCCGTTATCCTCAAGGTATTTTACAGCTTTAAGACCATCTATTGTAACAGGTATTTTTATAACAACATTATCTCCAAGTTTTGCAAGCATCTCAGCTTCTTTAAGCATTCCCTCATAATCTGTGCTTGCCACTTCTAGAGATACAGGCTTATCAGGTATTTCCTGTAAAATTTCTTTTACAACATCCATAAATGGCTTTCCTGTTTTTGCTATTAACGTTGGATTTGTTGTAACACCGTCTAAAATTCTAAGTTCATTTGCAGCTCTAATTTCGTTAATATCAGCTGTATCAATGAAAAATTTCATCTACTTACCTCCATAAAAATTTTTTAGTTTGTTGTATATACGTAAAAATCTTGTTGGAAGCCATCTTCTTTCTATCCATTCCATAGGTGTAACTTCAAGTCCCTGTATTAAAACTCCAAAGTGCAGATGGTCTCCCATAGCAAGACCTGTTGTATCAGTCAAGGCAATTTCCTGTCCTCTTTTAACTATATCTCCTTTTTTAACATTAAACTCAGCAAGATGAGAATATAGAGTGAAAATACCCATTCCATGCTCTATTATTATACTGTTTCCATATATACCTAAAAATCCTACAAAAACAACTTTTCCATTTGCAGCTGCCTGAACAGGAGCATTTCTAACAGACGCAAAATCCATCCCTTTATGAACAGCATCAGCTCCTTCTATGATATGACCTCTGTATTTGTATTTTCTGTAATCTGCAAAATCTCCAAGCTTTACAGAACCTTTAAGCTGCATGAACCTTTGGTCAAACAGAGGTTTGTTAATTGAAAACTGTTTTGTTACCTTGTGTATAACCTCTTCATTTTTTCTTCTAATATCTACATTTACGTATTTAAAAAGTAAAACAGGATCATCTATGTTTTTATCAGATAAAGGTCTTACTTTTGTTTCAATAAATTCATCAGTTAGATTAATTACAGATCTTTTGTAGTTTATTCTTATAAATCTGTATTTAATAAACTTTGTAGTTATATTCCCAGCGTGGTCTTTTACATACAGCACTATTGGTTTTTTGTCCTTCCAGTAATATGGGTATCCAAAGGTGCATCCCCATATTTTAGGATTTTCATCCATTATATTTGAAAAACATTTAAAAAACATGTTTCCAACTTTAACTTCTGCAGAATCAATATCATCAGAAATTCCCTTAAATAGAACAAATCCAGATCCTCCATTTCTAACATCAGGAGGTCTAGCTATTAAAAGGATTTTAGGAGGAGTAAAGTCTACTTTTACCTTGTAGTGAAGCTCTGTTTTGTTTTGAAGAAGAGACCCATCCTTTGCTATAAAAATAAGTTCTGCATCTCCATTTTGAAGTTGATACTTTCTTGCATTTAAGATTATCTGATACTCTTTTTCTTTAAAAGGAATAGGAAAATTTTTATCTTCTAGAACTTTTATCTGTTTATTTCCTTGAATTAAATAGATGTTTACTTCTTTTAGACCAGGTTTGTTATCTGAAACTTTAAAGTTTATCTCTGTTCTCTCTCCAAGGGCTTCAGGAGTTTTCTCAAAAGAAAAAACAGGTTTTTCTAAATCAATTGTTCCTTTTAAGTATCCGTAGCCACCTATAGCAGCTATAACAGCAAATAGTATTAAAATTAGTTTACCTTTCAACTAATCCTCCTTAACTTCAGGCAGTAAAACTAATCTATTATAAATAAAAAAAATAATTGAAATACCAAAACTTTTGAACAGCAAAGAAAAGAAAGGATACCTTTAAAGGTATCCTTAAATACCACCAGAGATACGGTTTTCTATAAATGTTTTTCTCGCTATATATCTGTTATAAGCATCAAGATAGGCTTTTACAGATGCCTCTATTATATCTGTAGAAGCTCCTTTTCCTGATGTAGTTGTTCCATCAAAATCAACCATAACTCTAACTTCTCCCATAGCATCTTTACCAGCACTTAGGGAACGTATTGTGTAATCCTTTAGTCTTCCAGTTATACCTAGAGCTTTTTCTAAAGCTCTCAATGCACTATCTATAGGACCGTCTCCATGGGAAGTAGCGGTAATCTCTTCTCCATCCTTAAGTATTTTTACAGTAGAAGAAGGAATAGCACTGTTTCCACTTAGAATATGGAAGTATAAAAGCTTAACTTCTTCATACTTTTTAAATAGCTCTTCAAACAGCAGAGCTTCTATATCCTCATCAAAAACCTCTTTCTTCTTATCTGCTAGCTCTTTAAACTTAATAAATAGTCTGTCTATCTCTTCCTCTGATAGATTTTTGTATCCTAGCTCTTCAAGTCTTGTTTTAAATGCGTGTCTACCTGAGTGTTTTCCAAGAACTATCTTAGATGCAGGAACTCCAACATCTTCAGCTCTCATAATCTCATATGTTTCCCTATGAGCTAAAATACCGTGCTGATGTATACCTGCTTCGTGAGCAAATGCATTATCTCCAACGATTGCCTTGTTAGGCTGAACAAAACTTCCTGTTATTCTACATAGAAGTCTGCTTGTTTTGTATATCTCTTTTGTATTTATCTCAGTGTACACATTTTTAAAGTAGTCATGTCTAACCTTTATTGCCATTACTACTTCTTCAAGGGCAGCGTTTCCAGCTCTCTCACCTATTCCATTAATTGTTACATGAGCCTGTCTAGCTCCATTCTTTATAGCTGAGAGGGAGTTTGCAACTGCTAGACCAAGGTCATTATGGCAATGAACAGAGATAACAGCTTTATCTATGTTTGGAACATTGTTTTTTATATCTGCTATTAGCTGTCCAAACTCCTCAGGCATTGCATATCCTACTGTATCAGGAACATTTATTGTTTTTGCTCCTGCGTCTATAACAGCTTCAAATATCTTAAAGAGAAAGTCTCTCTCTGAACGAAAGGCATCTTCTGCTGAAAACTCAACATCATCTGTAAAGTTTCTTGCAAACTTTACAGCAGAAACAGCCCTTTCTAAAACCTGTTCAGGAGACATTTTTAGTTTATATTTCATATGAATAGGAGATGTTGCTATAAATGTGTGAATTCTTCTTTTTTCTGCTGAAGCTAAAGCTTCTCCTGCCTTTTCTATATCTGTTTCTAAAGCTCTAGCCAGAGAACAAACAGTGCAGTCTTTTACTGTCTCTGCTACTGCTTTTACTGCCTCAAAATCTCCAGGGGAAGCAGCGGCAAATCCAGCCTCTATAACATCTACATTGAGCTTCTCTAACTGTTTTGCCATAGTAACCTTTTCTTCTACTGTCATAGAGAAACCTGGAGCCTGTTCTCCATCTCTTAG
>JALWKR010000098.1 GCA_027081375.1 Persephonella sp. | reverse complement strand
TGTCAAGACAGTTTGAGATATTAAAAGAACTAAGACTATAAGGGGGAGAGAGAATGATAAAAAAATTTGCAGAAAAAATAGATAATCCCTCAGTTGTTACAGAAATTATGAAAAACTGGATAAATGAGGAAAATGTAAAAGAGATATTTCAAAAGTATGATATTGACAGGAACTTTTTTATAACAAACTTTGGTATAAAAATTCTTGACTATTTTGTTCTTGTTTTTACTGATAAAGCAGAAATTGGAAACTGTCCATATATAGAGAGATTTTTAGAATATCTAGATGAAATACATATATCTGTTGGGGAGCTTTTTCTTATATGCTCAGCCTTGAAAAAAAGTATACTTACATATGTTTTATCTGAGGATTTTTCAGAAGAGGAAAAAAGTCAGCTTTTTGATGATATATATATGATTTTTGATAGAAATCTTGCAGGAGTGTTAGATAAATTTTCAAAATTCCATGGCTAAAAAGAAAGAAAGATTAGATAAGCTTCTTGTAGAAAAAGGTCTTGTAGAAAGTAGAGAAAAAGCCCAAAGGCTTATAATGTCAGGGGTTGTTTTTGTAAATAATCAAAAGATAGACAAAGCAGGAACAAAAGTCTTTATTGACAGCAATATATACATAAAAGAAAAAGAAAAGTATGTATCAAGAGGAGGATATAAGCTAGAGAAAGGACTTAAGGTTTTTAAGCCTGATGTTAAGGAAAAGATCTGTATAGACATAGGTTCATCTACTGGTGGTTTTACAGACTGCCTTCTTCAACATGGAGCAAAGAAGGTTTATGCTGTAGATGTTGGTACAAATCAGCTTCATGAGAAACTTAGAAAAGATGAAAGAGTGGTTGTATTAGAAAAAACAAACGCAAGATACTTAACAGAAAAAGAGATACCTGAAAAGATAGATTTTTTTGTATCAGATGTTTCTTTTATCTCTATACTGAAGATACTTCCAAATCTATGTCCTTTGATAAAAGATTATGCAGAAGGCATTATCCTTATAAAGCCCCAGTTTGAGCTAAGTAAGGAAGAAGTAAAAGGAGGTGTAGTAAGAGACAAGTCTCTACATAAGAAAGCTATAAAAAAAGTAATAGAAAGCTTAGAAAATAGTTGTTACTGCGTAAAAAATATATCCTTCTCTGAAACATGGGGACCTGAAGGAAATATAGAGTTTTTAGCTTATGTTATAAAGAAAAAAGAAGATGAAAACTGCGACACTTTAAGAAAAAAAATTTCTGACGAAAAGATAGAAGAAGTTATAGATGAAGCTCATGAAAAGTTTAAAAAAGAAAAAATCAATAAAAACAGATAATTAGGAGTCTCTTTATAAAGGTACATAAATACTTAAGATTTTATCATACAGTCTCTATTTTCCAAAAAAAATTTTTTCTTAAATTTTTTAGTAGATAGTCTTATAATCTTTATCCCTAAAATCACTTTAAGAGGTCTGGAGGTTGGACGTCTGGTCTAGTATCCTGTCTTCCTTATCAAAAAGGCTAGACAGGTCTACTTTAAAGCTTTTAAAAGGAGTGGATAAAGTAGAGTATAAAGATGGTTATCTTTTTATATCAACTCCAGACCCGGCATATAAAGATTGGATAGAGGGTAACCTATTAGAAGACATTGTAGCTACTGCTTCTTCTTTATTTGGAAAAAATGTAGAAGTTCAAGTTCTAACAGAGGAAGAAAAAGATCTTGCACAGATAGAAACAAATCCCCAAAAGGTAGAAGAAACTCCTTACTCTCTAACTAACTTAAATCCAAAATTTACATTTGATAATCTTGTAATAGGAAACTGTAATAAAATAGCATATATGGCCTGCAGGTCTGTAGCTGAAAATCTAGGACAGATATATAATCCTCTTTTTATATACGGTTCAACTGGTCTTGGAAAGACCCATTTGCTTCATGCAACGGCTCATGAAGTATTATCAAGAAATCCAAAAGCAAATATTATCTATACAACAGCTGATACATTTATGTCTGAGCTTGTTTATTACCTTCAAAAAGGTTCAATATTATCATTTAGAAAAAGATACAGGAATGTAGACCTTCTTCTTATAGATGATGTTCAGTTTCTACAAGGAAAAGAAAGAACCCAAGTTGAACTTTACCATATATTTAACGCCCTTTATCTAATAGGAAAGCAGGTTATTTTATCCTCAGATACTCCCCCTGTTGATTTAAAAGGTTTGCAAGAAAGACTTAGAAGTAGATTTGTTAGCGGTCTTGTAGTAGAAGTAAAAAAACCTGATTTAGATACAAAACTTTCTATAATAAGAAAAAAATCAAAAAGCTTAGGTATAAAGATACCCCATGATGTTTCTCTTCTCCTTGCAAAAACAATAACTTCAAATGTAAGAGAGCTTGAAGGTTCTTTAAGTAGACTAAAAGCATACAGTGAGATGTTAGGAAGACCTATAACTTTAGAGTTTGCAAGGGAAGTTTTAAAAGATACGTTAGAAATGCAAGAAGTAGAAGAACTCTCAATAGAAAAGATACAAAAAGAAGTAGCTAACTACTTTGCAGTGAATATAAATGAGATTTTAGGAAATTCTAGGAAGAAAAAGGTAGTTTTAGCAAGACAGATAGCTATGTATCTGTCTAGAATACTGACAGACAAATCTTTAAATGAAATATCAAAAGCCTTTAAGAAAAAAGACCATACAACTGTGCTTAATGCAATAGAAAAGATAGATAAGAATATGGAAAAAGACAGAAAGCTAAAATTAACTGTAGAGTTTTTAAAAGATAAACTTTTAACTCTGTGAACCATAATTAATAATATTTCCCGTTTTGATTAACTCTTTAAAAAAACTTTTATTTTAAAAATATCAACAAAATCCTGGCACAAAATTTGAAATAGTTAATATATAATAACTAAACATTGTTAGGTAAAGAGATGATAGATGGATAAAATAACAGTTGTTCATGGCTTTCAGCAGTATCTTGACTATACAGAAAACTGGGCATATAAACTTATAAAAAACATACCAGACACAAAAACAATCATAATTGCAAAAGAGTTTTTAAGATATAACTTCTACACTCCAGAATTTGAATATATAGAGTTTCCTGTAAAAAGGATTAACACTAAAAACAAAAAATTATGGATAAAGGTTTTTAATAGATTCGTTTACTATCTTTTAAAGACATATCCTAGATATGTAAGAAATTTACTATCTGATAAAAAAATTGACATACTTCACTCTCACTTTGCATATGCTGGATATGACTATATTAAATTAGCAAAAATGCTAAAGGCAAAACATATAGTATCTTTTTACGGTCTTGATTATGAGTTTCTACCTTACAGTTGGCCTGAGTGGAATAAAAAATATTTTGAACTTTTCAAAGAAGCAGATGCTTTTATATGTGAAGGGAGACACGGAGCTCAAATCCTTCGTCAAAAAGGCTGTCCTCCTGAAAAAATACACATAGTTAAACTTGGGGTGGAAATAGATAAAATCCCTTTTTATCAGAGAAAAAAGGAAAAAAATCAATTAAAACTTGTACAGGTAGCAAGTTTTAGAGAGAAAAAAGGACAGATATATACAGTAAAAGCTTTCCATAAAGCACTGGAAAACTGCCCAAATATAAGTTTAACTTTTGTGGGAACAGGAAAAACTAGAAAAGAAGTGGAAGAACTAGTTGAAAAACTAAAAATAAAAGATAAAGTTAAATTTATAGATGTTATAGATTATACTCAGCTGTATGAATTTTTAAAGGATTTTCATGTGTTTATACAACCAAGTGTTTACACAGAAGACAGGGATTGTGAAGGTGGAGCTCCAATAGCACTTCTTGACGCACAGGCTACAGGTATGCCTGTTATATCAACATTTCACTGTGATATTCCTGAAGAGGTTATTCATGGAAAAACAGGATTTTTATCCCCTGAGAAAGATATTGATAAGTTAGCGAAAAATATAGAATTTTTCTGTAAAATGGATAATGATATGTATAGGTTATTTGTAGAAAATGCAAGGAAACATATTCAACAGGAGTACGACATAAAAAAGAATGCAAAAAAACTACAGGAGTTATACAGGGAATTGCTAAAAAATGGATAAAAAAGTTTATATCATAGTTTTAAACTACAACGGCTGGAAAGATACTATTGAATGCCTAGAGAGTATATTTAGACAAAAATACAAAAATTTTCAGGTTATTGTTGTAGATAATAACTCTGAAGACGGCTCTTATGAATATATAAAAAGATGGGCTAACGGGGAGTTTGAACTGTTTGTTCCCGATGAAAATCCTTTAAAATCTCTTGTGTATCCTCCTATAAAAAAACCCCTTTCAATTGAGTGTTTAACTGGCAAAAAATTTGAAAAAACTCAGTGTTTAATAAAAAATAGTCTTAACATAGGAGAAGTTGAACCTACCACCTCAGAACCTTTAATTCTTATTCAATCAACTGAAAATCTTGGTTATGCTGGTGGAAATAACTTAGGTATTAAATATGCATTAAGTAAAAATGATTTTGAATATATATGGATATTAAACAATGATACAGTTGTTAGGGAAGATACTCTGCAAAATCTTGTAAAATGTGCTGAAGAAAAAGGGGAAAAAGCAAACCCTCTAGGTTCACTTCTTCTTTATTACGATAATCCAAACTTAATTCAGGCAGTTGGAGGTAAATTTAACATTTTTGTAGGAGCAGGTTCTCATGTTTTAGCAAATAAACCTCTAACAGAGAATATAAAAAAGCATATTGAAAATATAAAAATAGACTATCCTATTGGTGCTTCTTTATTTTTTAACAAAAGATTTCTTAAAGAAGTAGGTCTTTTTGATGAAAGATTTTTTATATACTTTGAGGAAATAGATATTTGCGATAGAGGAAGAAAAAAAGGCTACACACCTGATATCTGTATAGACAGTATTCTGTATCATAAGGAAGCTTCAACAATAGACAGCATCACTGAAAATTCTGTTTTCGGGGATTTCTACGCAATGAGAAACAGAATTGTATATGCAAAAAAACACGGAAAATTAAGAACTGCTTTGGCATATTTTAGTTTGATAGTGGCTTTTTTAAACAGATTAAGAAGAAAAGAGATAGATAAAGCAAAAAATATAATCAGGATTTTTCTTCAGGGGGAGAGATGTTCTTTCAAAGATTTTGGACGTTAAGCTATCTCCTGCTTTTTATTTTACTTTCCCTATCTGTTGTAAAAATTCCTGTTGGATTTGAGGCTAGAGTTGGACAGATATTTCTTCTTTTTTTATTTGGAGTTTTGCTTCTTTATGATTTTAGATATAAAACACTAAATATTAAAATTCTCCTATATTTTCTCACTTTTGGACTTATAGTTAGCCTGATAAGTAAACTCTCTACTTATGAAAAAGTGGGAGAAATGAAATTTCTTATTAAGTACCTTATT
>JALWKR010000097.1 GCA_027081375.1 Persephonella sp. | reverse complement strand
AAAGATTATAAAATCCTATCCTCTTGTTAAAGAAATTCAGTATATAGAGATTGTTAACTCTGAAACATTAGAACCTAAAAAAGTTGTAGAAAAAGGAGATGTAATAGCTTTAGCTGTTTATGTTGGAAATACCAGACTTATAGACAATATAGAGTTGTGATTTTTTCTTTTCTAAGTTTGTGAACCTACTAGCTTTAAAATTTGGCACAAATTTTTCTATCTAGAAATATAGGTAAACAAGTATTAACTTAAAAGAGAGGATAATTACTTGGGGGATATATCATGTTAAAAAAATTCCTTTTTATTTTAATATTCGCGTTTATTTCTTTTAATCTTTTTAGCTGTGTTGGGGTTCAAACAACATCCGTTCAGACAACAAATCAAAATGTAAATGAGGTGATAAAGTATCAGGGACCTAAAGCACGGATAGCTGTAGCCAAGTTTGACTGTAGGGCTGCAAAATGTTATGGACGTATTGGAGAAGGAATTAAAGATATGCTTGTGGATACTCTTATTAAAACAGGAAAGTTTATTGTTCTTGAAAGAGGAGAGGGATTTGAAGCTGTAAAAGAAGAAATTGAGTTAGGAAGATCTGGTTATATTCAGCAGGGAAAAGCTCCACAAAAAGGTTTAATGGAAGGAGCTGATATTCTTGTAACAGGTGCTATTGTAGCCTTTGAACCAAAAGCAGGTGGAATAAAAGGAGGAGTTGGAGCAATTCTTTCAAAAATTCCTGCCATTGGTGGAGTAAAGATTGGTAAAAAGGATGCATATATTGCAGCAGTTATAAGACTTATAGATACAAGAACAGGAAGAATTATTAGCTCAACAAGGGTAGAAGGAAGTGCTTCAAGTTTTAGCATAGGTGGTTTAGGAGGATGGCTTGCAGGGAGCATAGGATTAGGAGGAGGCTTGGAAATTTATAAAAACACTCCTATGGAAAAAGCTGTTATGGTTTTAATAGATAACGCTGTAAAAGAGATAGAAAAGAACATTCCTGAAAATTACTATAGATACCACTAAAAGTCTGTGTGATGTCAGCTTTAAGCTGACTTCCCCTTTTTTATGCATTTTCTTGACTTAATGCACTATTTTTGTGCAATTATCATTAATTTCATACACTTTCCTAAGGAAAAAAACTAAAAAATTCAGTTACTTACAATATTGGCATCTTTTTTTCTTATTTTACTGGATAGTAAAAATCTTAAGGAGGTCTTATTATGAAAAAAATTGAGGCTATTATTAAGCCTTTCAAATTAGACGATGTTAAAGAAGCTATTACAGAGCTTGGGAACTTTGGTATTACTGTTACAGAAGTAAAAGGATTTGGAAGACAAAAAGGTCATACAGAACTTTACAGAGGAGCTGAGTATGTAATTGATTTTCTTCCAAAAATAAAAATAGAAATTGTTGTTGAAGATGAAATGGTTGAAAAAATAGTAGAAGCAATTGTTAACTCAGCAAGAACAGGAAAGGTTGGAGATGGAAAGATCTTTATTATTCCTGTTGAGGACGCAATAAGAATAAGAACAGGAGAAAGAGGAAATGAAGCTCTATAAAAATAAAAAAAATTTAGCAGGAGGATTTAACATGAGAAAACAGCTTCTTACTATGCTAGGGCTCTTGGTACCGTTTTTTGCTTTTGCTGAAGAGGCAAAACTTGATACAGGTGATACAGCCTGGATGATCACAGCAACAGCATTTGTTGTTTTAATGACTGTAGGAGGTCTTATCCTTTTCTACGGTGGTATGACAAGATTTAAAAATATTGTTAACACAGTAATGATGGTTCTAATGGCATATGCTATTGCTATTGTTGTTTGGTTTTTATGGGGATACTCTTTAGCTTTTACAGAAGGAGGATCTCTTAATGCAATTGTAGGTGGATTTAGCAAAGTATTAATGCATGGAGTTGATTATAAAGCTTTAAGTGGGACATATCCTGAATGGGTATTTGCCACGTTCCAATCAACTTTTGCAGCTATTACTATAGCTCTTGCTGCAGGGGCAGTTATTGAAAGAATGAAGTTCTCTACATGGCTTGTATTTGTTATTCTCTGGATAACATTTGTATATGCTCCAATAGCTCACGTTGTATGGGGTGGTGGTTTCTTATTTGATGCAGGAGCATTAGACTTTGCAGGTGGTACAGTTGTTCATATTAACGCAGGGGTAACAGGTTTAGTGTTAGCTTTACTTCTTGGAAAAAGAAAAGATTACAAAAAAACAGCAATACTTCCATCTTCAGTTGTTTTAACGGCTCTTGGAGCTGGACTACTTTGGTTTGGCTGGTTTGGATTTAACGCAGGTTCAGCATTTGGAGCTAATGAAGTAGCTGGAGTTGCTCTTTTAACAACAAACCTTGCAACCGCTACAGCTGTTATCTCTTGGGTTCTAATGGAATGGATAACTGCTAAAAAACCTACTCTTCTTGGTGCTGCTTCAGGTGCTATTGCTGGTTTAGTTGCTATTACTCCTGCAGCAGGATTTGTTGATGCAACAGGAGCACTGATTATTGGATTTATAGCAGGTATTGTTGGATGGTTTGGTGTATATGTTCTCAAGAAAGCTCTTGGATATGATGACTCTTTAGATGCATTTGGTGTTCACGGAATGGCTGGAATATGGGGTGCTTTAGCAACTGGATTCTTTGCTCTTCAACCTTTAGCGTGGGATGGTTCTCCTCTTCAAAATGGAGATAGAATGGGACAGATTATTGTTCAGATTGAATCTATTTTATTCACAATTATATTCACTGCTATAATGACAGTTATCCTCTACTTCATATCCTCTGTTATAACTGGTGGTGCTAGAGTAGACGAGGAAACAGAAACAATGGGACTTGATGAAGCAACTCATGGAGAAAGAGGATTTAATTTATAATTAGTAAACAGGGAAAAGGGGCTACATAGCCCCTTTTTTTAATTAAAAACATAAAAAACTTAAGGAGGTTTTCCATGAAGAAATTTTTAAGTCTTGCAGCAGTAGGATTATTTTTTTTCAATGTAGCAAATGCTGGATCTATTACTGTAGCAAACTCTGACATTGAACTTTTTGGTGGAGTCTCTGCAGGATATTTCTATACTACTAATCCATGTGATTCTGGATGTGCAGACCCTAATAATGACTACTTTACTGTTTCTTCTTTTGCAGTTGGTTTAACTTCAAAAGTAAATTCAACAATTGGTTTTACAGCAAGTTTTGGTTCTTCTCCTCAAAGTGACCTATTAGGTTTAGAAACATCAAAAAGCTTTGAACCTGAATTTGCTTATGTAAGCATAAATCCTGTAGAAGGATTAACGTTAGACGCAGGTTTATTAACTACAAACGTTGGTTATGAACTTTATCACACATGGGAAAACCCTAACTATACATTTGGTATGGTATGGTGGGGACAGCCTGTTACATACCCTGGAGCTAGAGCTACATATAACGTAGCAGAAGGAATTGATGTTTATGCTGAATACAACCACGATGCAGGTGAAGCTTTTGCTATTGGTTCTCTTGGCTCTATAGCTGGTTTTGATTATGCTATTTCTTACTACGACTACTCAGCTCAGAAAAACCTTGTAGATTTAGTTTTATCTACAAATATTGCAGGGATTGATGTTGCGTTAAATGTAGATTATCAGTGGCTTGATGATTCTGCAAAAACTTCAGGACAGGATGATTCAGCTTACGGAGTTGCATTATACATTCTTCCAAAACTTACAGATACAATATCTCTTCCAATTAGACTTGAGTATGTTGACGAAGGTACAAGTGAAATATACGGTGTAGCAGGAGATAGTGCTTGGTCTGTTACTATAACTCCTACATGGTCTCCAACAAGTAACGCCTATTTAAGAGCTGAAGTTGCTTATGTTGCAACTGATGAAAAAGGATTTTATGATGGTCCTACTGCAGCAGATGCAGATGATAACAGAACATTTGTTGGTGTAGAAGCTGGATTCAGATTTTAATTTTAAAAGATTTTAAGGGGGCTCTTAAGAACCCCCTTTTTTTATATATCCCTAATTTCCTAACTCAAAAACATCAGAAAAATTTCCCCTATTCTACTTTCTATTTTTAAAACGTTTGTATAAGGAAAAAGCTTCAATTGAAATTTTTGTTAAAAATCATTCTACAAAGGAGAGGAAATGTGCGATTAAGACTTTCTTTTAATTTAGTTTTTAAACTTTGATAAAATTCAATTTGAAGAAATGAGTTTTTAGATTTATCTTTTAAACAAATATATTTGAAAAGTGGAAAAATGTTGGATTTACAAAAAATAAAGCAAACTTTAAAAGAAAAGATGCCTGAAATAAAAGAAAAATACGGTGTGAAAAATCTATACATTTTTGGTTCTTATGTTAGAGGAGAGCAAACCCCTGAAAGTGATATAGATATTCTGGTAGAGTTTGAGAAAGGTAAAAAAACTTTTGACAACTATATGGATTTAAAGTTTTATTTGGAAGATTTATTTGGAAAAAAAGTTGATCTAATAATTAAAGAAGCAGTAAAACCAAGATTAAAAAAATATATTTATGAAGAGGCTATAAGTGTCTAAAAGAGATTATAGGTTATTTTTAGAAGATATACTTGAAGAAATAGAGAGAATTAGGCAATTTACTAAAGATGTAAAAACACTAGAAGATTTAGAACAAAATATTATGTTGTTTTACGCAGTGTAAAAAGCTTTTGAGAATATTAGAGAAAAATACCCTTATCAATGGAAAAAAATTGCAGGATTAAGAGATATAATTACCCATGAATATTGGGGAATTGATGCTGAAATCATCTACGATGTTATAAATTCAAAATTATCAGAATTGGAAGAAGTTGTTAAAAACATATTAAAGCAAGAAAATAAATAATGAAAACCTTAATCTTTGACATTTGGGAGAAGTTTTGACATTTTAAGAAGTTTTATACAGTATCTTCACCTTTTCTGTTCCACTGCCAACAGCAATTTACGGAACTTAATGGCAATAGCCTTGAATGTAGATTTAAAAATTGTTATAAAGTGAGTAATAATATATTTTCTTTTTTATGAGAATGGAAAAAATTAAAACCTTATCTTACAAAGATGAAAAGATTTCAAAACTTTTAGAGAAAATTATAAATATTTTTAAAGAAAACATTAAAACTCCTTTTAAACTTTATCTTTTTGGCTCTTTTGCTACAGGAAAGGCAACGTACTTTTCGGATATTGATATAGCGTTGGAAACCAAAAGAGATTTAACTGAAAAAGAAATACGAAAATTAAGAGAAAAATTAGAAGGTATCCGAACCCTGAGAAAAATAGATTTTATATATCTAAACAAAGCTTCAAAAGGTATAAAAGATACCGTTAAAAAAGAAGGAGTTCTAATCTGTGAGTTTAAAGGATAGATTAAATGAGCTTGAAAAATGTTTGA
>JALWKR010000096.1:4890-5424 GCA_027081375.1 Persephonella sp. | reverse complement strand
TCCCTTTAAGATGAGGAATATACAGAGTTTTTCTTCCTGATATCTTCTCTGCTTCTTCTACTTTTTTCAAGCATGCTTCAATTCTTTTTTCAAATGGAGCTAGGGCATCATCAAAAAATATCTCATCATCTTTTACTAAGTCAGCACCACCTGCAGCATGTTTAAAAAACTCTTCTACAAATTCCTCTGTAGTTAAACCAACAGATGGTTTTATAACTGTCATAAGAAGGGGCTCGTGATGTATCCCTAATAATTCTCTAATTCCATTAATACCATATCTTGGTCCTTGAAAATGGTCTAAGAAAGAAGGATGAAAATCAATATCAATTACTTTTATTTCTTCTGTAAAAGAAATTTTTCCGTATATTATCGAAAGAATAGATGCTACTGAGTGTTCAAAAAGAATTACAGGAAAACCTATTTTTATTAAAACTCTTTCCTTTTTACCTTCTTTATATGGAAGAACATCAATAACTTTTGCTTTGTATTTCTCTAGGTCTTTTCTTCTATCTTTAGGGAGGTCTCCCCATCCTC
>JALWKR010000096.1:4155-4880 GCA_027081375.1 Persephonella sp. | reverse complement strand
AATTCATGGCTCTCCTTACTTTGTTTTTTCTTTTATTACTTCGTAAACCTCAACAGTTGGTTGTCCTGCAAACCATTCTCTTGGTGGAAGATTTTCATGAGCTTTTCTAAATGCTTCGCTTTGAGTGTATTTCATAAAAGCCTCTTTTGACTGCCAGTATGTAGCTATTATAAATGTATTGTTTTTGTGACCTGGCGGAAAGTCCTGTGGTTTTAAAAGCTCCATTCTTATAAAACCTTCTTGCTCCGTTAATCCTTTTTCTCCAAAGCTTTCTTTTGCATAGTTTGCAAAATCTTCTTTGTGGTCTGGATTAATAGGAAACTTTGTAAAAACTACTACCATTTATCTAACCTCCTTAGTTTGTTTTTATTCCACTAAGTCTTAAAAGGGCATCTATATCAGGTTCTCTTCCTGCAAAAGATTTAAAAAGTTCCATAGCAGGTTTGCTTCCACCTTTTGTTAAAATCTCTTCATAAAAGCTTTCTGCTACATCATCGTTGTATATACCGTTGTCCACAAACATAAAGTATGCATCTGCAGATAGAACCTCAGCCCACTTATAGCTGTAGTATCCTGCAGCATATCCCCCTGCGAAAATATGGCTGAATGACCACTGGAACTTGTTGTATGAAGGTGGTTTTATAACTGCCACTTCTTCCCTTACCTTATCTAATATCTTCTGAACCTCTTCTGCTGTATATCTTCCAAGATGAACAAGTATATCA
>JALWKR010000096.1:0-4145 GCA_027081375.1 Persephonella sp. | reverse complement strand
CATTTTTTCTCCTGTTTTATAATGTTTGGCGAATGTCTTTAAAACAGAAGACTCGTAAGCAAACTGCTCTAAAAACTGTGATGGAAACTCAACAGCATCCCATTCAACACCAGCTATTCCACTTACAAAAGGCTCTTTTACTTTACTTAATAGGTGGTGAAGTGCATGTCCCATCTCATGAAAGAGAGTTTCCACATCATAAGGCCTAAGTAAAGAAGGTGTTTTTTCTGTTGCAGGGGAGAAGTTTGCCACTATATAAGCAACAGGTGGAACAATATTTCCTTCTAAATCTTCATGGTAAGGAACCCATTCGTCCATCCATGCCCCATCTCTCTTTCCTTCCCTTGCCTCTAAATCCATGTATATTCTTCCTATTAGCTCCCCTTTCCTGTATATGTGGAATACATCTACAGACTCATGCCATACAGGAACATCAACCTTTTCAAACTCAAGCTTAAAGAGTCTGTTTAAGAAAGAAAAAAGACCGTTTATAACCTGATTTTTTTCAAAATAAGGCTTGTACTCCTCATCATTTACGTTGTATTTAGCCTTTTTCATCTTTTCTGCATAGTAAGAAAAGTCATAAGCCTGTATCTCATCGTTAAATCCGATACTTTTTGCAAACTCATTTAGCTCTTGATACTCTTTTTCAGCCTGAGGTTTACTCTTTTCAGCAAGCTTTCTTAAAAAAGAAATAACCTCTTCTGGAGACTGTGCCATTTTTGTTTCAAGGGAAAGCTCTGCGTAGTTTTTGAATCCTAAGAGTTTTGCCTTTTCATCCCTCAAAGCAAGTATCTCTTCAAGAATTTTGTCATTTTCAGGGGCTCTTGTAACGTAGGCTTTGTAAAGCTGCTCTCTTTTTTCTCTATTTGGAGAGTAGGTCATAAAGGCTATATATGAAGGCTGATGAAGAGTAAACCTGTAAACTGTTTTTCCATCTTTCTCTGTTTTTGCAGCTTCAAGGTCTGTTTCAGGGAGTTCTTTTACATCTTCAAAGTCTTCAACAATCATCTCATAGCTGTCTGTTGCGTTAAGAAGGTTCTGAGCAAACTGGTTTTGAAGCTGAGATAGTTTTATGTTTATCTCTTTAACTTTGCTTCTTTTTTCTTCAGGTAGTCCAACACCAGAAAGCTCAAAGTCTTTTATGGCATCTTCTAAAACCTTTTTCTGTTCCTGATTTAGAATGTCTTTTTCCTTTTCATAAATCTCTTTAAAAGCTTTATAAATCCTTTCATCCTGACCAAGGTTTGTGTAGTACTCAGTTATAACTGGAAGAAGAGATGTGTAAACTTCCTGTGTTTTTGGAGAGTTTTTTACGTAGTTTAGATGTGATATAGGAGAGTAATAAAGATCAAGTTTTACATGCATTAGCTGGTAAGGTTTTACAAAGTTTGAGTATGTTTTGTTTTCTATCTTTAAAAGTTCTTCTATCTTTTTTTTGTTTTCTTCTATCTGATTTAAAACCTTTTCTTTTAGCTGGTCTAGATTTTCATCTGAGTATGTAAACTCTGGAAATACTGCCTTTGTCATTCATTACCTCCAAGATTTATTTTAATTTCAATTTATGAGCTTTACCTACAACCTCAAGGAAATGGGAATATCCTTTTCTATTTATATGTTCTTTTAATCCGTCTATAACTTTTAATGGAGCATACGGGTCATAAAAGTTTGCTGTTCCTATTTGAATAGAAACTGCTCCTGCAAGTATATGCTGAAGAGCATCTTGAGCAGTAGTTATCCCACCTACTCCTATTATTGGTACAGAAGCTCCATACTTTTCATAAACCTGATATATCATTCTCACTGCTATAGGTAGGATTGCTGGTCCTGATAGGCCTCCTGTTTTCATAGATAGAATAGGTTCTTCTTTTTCAACATCTATAGCCATTCCAAGCAATGTATTTATGAGAACAAGTCCATCAGCTTTTGCTTCTACACAGGCTGTTGCTGTGTCTAATATATTTGTTACATTTGGGCTTAGCTTTACTAATAGAGGCTTTGATGTTGTCTGTTTTAGTTTAGATACAAGATTGTAAAGAGTTTCTGGGTCTGAGCCAAAAGCTATACCACCTTTTTTTACGTTAGGGCATGAAACATTAAGTTCAAGGGCATGTACTCCATCTGTTTTATCTAAAAACTCAGCAACCTTTAGATACTCTTCTTCATCTTCTCCAAAAACATTTGCTATTATGACAGTATCATACTCTTTTAGTTTTGGGAGAATATTTTTAGCAAAATACTCAACCCCTGGATTTTGGAGACCTATTGTGTTTAACATTCCGCAGGGAGTCTCTACAATTCTCTGAGGTGGATTTCCTGTTCTTGGTTTGTAAGAAAGACCTTTTACAACAACAGCACCAAGTTTTGATATATCATAAAGATTTTCAGCAACTTCTAAACCGTATGAGAAACAGCCTGAAGCTGTCCATACAGGATTTTTAAATCTTATTCCAAATAGTTCAAAAGAAAGATTATCTTCTAAAGGTTTTACAGTTTCTTTCATATCTCCTCCTGCGACAAAAATAACGCTTTTTCATTATATCTAAATGGAAAATAATTTGTTATGTGTTATATTGTTTGTTTATGGAAATCCTTAGGTATTACAAAAACAGAATAGCTTTTTCCAAAATTCTTCCTTCAGTTAGTCCTGTATTTAAAACGTATGTATTTAAAAATCCAAAAATAAACAGATTTTTAAAAGAAAAAGGAATAAATCTATACTCTCATCAGGTTGAAGGAATCACTCTTGTAAAAGAAGGTAAGAATATTGTTGTCACTACTCCAACAGCCTCTGGAAAATCGTTCATCTATATTCTTTCTGTTTTAGAAAGATTTCATGAAAATCCTTCTACAAGAGCAATAGTAGTTTTTCCTCTAAAAGCACTAGCAAGGGATCAGTACGGAAAGATACTTGATTTGATTATGGAAACTGAAATTCCTGCTTCTGTTGAGGTGTATGATGGAGATACTCCAAAAGAAAAAAGACAGGAGATAAAGAGAAATCCTCCGAATTTCCTGATTACAACTCCTGATATGCTTAATGCTGGAATTTTACCTTACCATTCAGGCTGGTCAGAACTTTTTGAAGATCTTGAGTTTGTTGTTTTAGACGAGATACACGCTTATAGAGGGATTTTAGGTTCTCATATTGCAAATATAATAAGAAGATTAAAGAGAATATCTTCTTACTATAAATCTAAAAAACCTGTTTTTATTACAAATTCAGCGACAATACATAACCCTTCAGGATTTGCATCAAAACTTATAGGAGAAGAGGTATTTGAAATTAGCAAATCAGGAGCTCCACTACCTGAAAGAGAAGTCCAGATATTTAAAGGTCTTCGTTCTTCTGAAACAGCGGAGCTGATAGCTAACACAGTAATTGAAGATATATCTTCCATTGTTTTTGTTGATAGTAGAAAGGAAGCAGAGCTTTTAGCTCTAAGGGTTAAGGATATACTAAGGAAAAAAGGCAGAGAAGATTTAGTAGATAAGGTTAGTCCCTACCGCTCTGGTTATACACCAAAGGAGAGAAGAGAGATAGAGTTTAAGCTCTTGACAAAAAACATTCTCACTGTTATTTCAACAAGTGCCTTGGAAATGGGAATAGATATAGGAGATTTAGAAAGCTGTATTCTTGTTGGATATCCTGGAACTCTTGCTCAGGTATGGCAGAGATTTGGAAGAGCAGGAAGAAGAGATAAAAAGGCTTATAACATATTACTTCCAAAAAGAAACGCTTTAGATCAGTACTTTGTTAAAAATCCTGAAGAACTTTTCAACAGGCAGATGGAAGAACCTATAATAAACCCTCAAAACAAGTATATTCTAAAAAAACATCTTCCTGTTATGGCAAGTGAAATACCTATAAAGATAAGTGAACTTTCTGAAGAGGAAAAAGAGGTAGCAAGAGAGCTTTATAAAGAAAAAAAACTTCGTTTTGCAAACAACAAACTTTACGCAAGTAGACAGGTTCCTTTTAGTATCCGTTCAGCAGGAGAAAGCTATACCATAGTAGAAACAGTTTCAGGGAAGATAATTGGGGATATATCTGAGGATATTATGATTTATGAAACCCATCCAGGAGCAGTGTATCTTCACAACGGGGAAAAGTATATTGTTGAGTATATAGACAAAGATGCAAG
>JALWKR010000095.1 GCA_027081375.1 Persephonella sp. | reverse complement strand
TATTTACTATTAACTGTTCTGCTTATTGTTGACTCATGTAATCCTACTTTTTCTGCTATATCCTTTAATGTTAAAGGTTTTAGATACTCTCTTCCTTTTCTTAAAAATTCTCCCTGTTTTTCAACAATTGCCTGAGTTATTTTCAATAGGTTTTCTTTTCTCTGCTGTATTGCTTCTATAATACCTCTGGCTTTTTCCATTTTATCTTTTAAAAACTCTTTGGCTTCAGGAGATAAGTCTTTATGGGATATAAGTCTCTTATATTTATTAGTTAGCTTTACTTCTGGAATTCCTGTTTCATTTACAACTATCTCAAAATGATCTCCTCTATCATAAATGTATACATCAGGCTCTATATACTGCTGAATATCTGAAGAGTAGTTTATAGTAGGGTACGGATTTAGTGTTCCTAGATTTGATATTATTTCTTTTAATTCATCAACAGAAATTCCAAGTTCTTTCGCTACAAATTCTTCTCCTTTTTTAGCTAAATCTTCTAGGTACTGCGTTAAAAGTTTTTCAACAACAGGATTTTTCCCGTATCTGTCTTCATACTGAACAAGAAGTGCCTCCTCTAAAGACTTGGAAGCTATTCCAACAGGTTCTAAGTATCTTATCTTTTTTCTTATACTTTCAACTTTTTCTACTGGGACATTAAACTTCTTTGCTATCTCCTCTTCAGAAGCGGTAAATAAACCTTTATTATCTAAATTTCCTATAATTTCAATAGCAATATCTTTATCAATTCCATCAAACTCTAAATTTATTTGGGATTCAAGCATATCCATTAAGGTTGGCTTATAAACCAACCTGTTTGACCTTAGCTTCTCCTCTTCTTCTTCGTCATAATACTGAGAAAAATCTTTTATGTTAGGTTCTAGAGAGTAATCTGTATCTATTGTTATCACTTCTTCTAAAAATGGATTTTCTTCTAACTCTTGTTTTATTGCTGTTTGGAATTCAACTTTTGGTTTTACTAGGAGCTGAAGATGTATTCTGTAAGATAAAGAAAGGATAGGTTTTTGTTTTAAAGTTACTGTTAATGTATGTTTCATAGTGCCCTCTTATTTTATTTTTATCTTACAGTTTTTTTGTATGAAAATTTTCTCTAAGATATATCCTGAAGAATATCTTGAATAACTTTTCTTTTATCCTTTGCTCTGAGAATTGGTCTTCCAATAACAAGGATATCTGCTCCTGATTCAACAGCGGCTTTTGGTGTTGAAACTCTAGATTGATCATCACTCTCCCCTCCTTCTAGCCTTATTCCTGGTACAACAGCCAGGAACTGTTTTTTTATCTCATTTTTTATCTTTTTAACCTCATTCGCAGAACAAACAATACCATCTAATCCTAATTCAATCCCTGTTTTAGCTAGTTTTAATGCTAGTTCATCTATAGTGTATCTGCTTCCTATGTAATCTATATAATCTTCTCTATGGCTAGTTAATATAGTAACCCCCAGAAGCTTTAAATTGCTATTTCCCTTCGCTTCCAAAGCCCTAGCTAACATATCAGGGCCGCCTAATGTATGCAGAGTTAAATAATCAACCCCCAAATCCTTTACTGCCGAAACTCCATTATAAACAGTATTTGGAATATCATGGAATTTTAAATCTAAAAATACCTCAAAATTCCTATCTTTTAATTCTTTTATAAAAGAATTCCCCCCTTTTATAAAGAGAACATAACCAACTTTTATAATTATATCTAAACCAGAGATTTCATCAACTATTTTTTGCGCTTGTTTTATATCAGTAACATCCAGTGCGAAAGCAAGCTTTTTCTTCAAATCTCCCTCTCAAAAATATCAAAAAATATGCCAAATATTAAATCATTATTAAATTAAAGGAATCAAGAAGAATAAGCAAGTTCTATAGCTTTTTTTATGTCTTCAAACAGCGTAATTTCAGCACTTGGATTACGTAAAACATAAGCAGGATGGTATGTGAGATAAAGAAGTTTACCGTTCCAGGTTATAACTGAACCTCTTTCTTTCGTTATAGCTACATTCCTTTTTAAAAAAGCCCTTGCAGCTGTAGCTCCAAGAAGACACAGAACTTTTGGATCTATTATTTTAAGTTGTTCTTCTAGATATGGAAAGCAGGCTTCCATTTCCCAGGGAGTAGGAGTTCTGTTATTGGGAGGTCTACATTTACATATATTTGTTATATAAAACTCTTCCCTTTTATGTCCTGTGGCTTCTATAAGTCTTGTTAATAGTTTTCCTGCTCTACCAACAAAAGGTCTACCTTGTTTATCTTCGTCTCCTCCAGGAGCTTCCCCTATAAACATAAGCTTTGCATTTAAGTTTCCTTCTCCTAAAACAGCCTGTGTTCTACTTTTGTATAGATCGCATTTTTTACATTCCTGTATTTCCTTGTTAATCTTTTCTAAAAGCTTCTTTTTTTCATCTATATCCACAGCCTTTTTAAGCTCCTGTTGAAAAAATATTTCATCAAACCCTAATTCATTTAAAATTTTTAAATGCTTTCTTATATTTTCATTCATAATTCACCTCATAATTTATTAGAAAATAGCAAATCAAAATTTGTCAAGATTTTTTCAAAATATAAAATAAAATCTACCACCATAAATAAAACTTTTTGCTAATTCTTTTACGTACTGTATATCTGCTGTTAATGTTATATATTTGTTTAGAAGAAAACTGTAGTAAGCCTCGGAAACATGAATGTCTTCTGTACTGTTTTTTCCGTGAGTGTAACCATATCCAAAACCAAATTTGTCATCTTTAAAAATATTACTAACCTCAAATCCGCCAGAGATAAAATAATCCTGGTCTGTATTTGAATTTCCAACCCTCAGGAATACACCTTTGTTTCCAAAACTATAATCCCCAGACAACCCAAAACCTTTAAGCTCTTCTCCTCCAAAAACATAAAAGAAATAAGGTCTTATCCCAATATTTTCTGTTTCGTATTCTATCTCAACTATACCAACATTTCCTTTATCAGGTTTATTCTGCATATAAACTCCAGAAATCCCTGTGGAATTTGTAATCTGATAGTGAATATAAATCCCAGGATTATAGGAAGGCAGGGCAGCTATTGGATTATTTACAAAAGCATCATTTAGAAACTGAGTATGTTCATCATTTGCATATTTGTTTGCATCTATAAAAGCTGTGGAATCAATTAATCCTCCTGTAACTGTAAACTTTCCTACAGCTTTTTGATAAAAAAGTTCAAGTAAATACTCTCTTCCTGTATCATTTACATTCTTTAAATAATCTTCAAGATCATCTGCAGTTGTATATATAGAATACCCTTTTTTCTCTGTCTCTTTTGTTATCCCATTTCCAAATGTTATAGAAGCATTGACAAAAATCTCATCATCAGGGGAAATCTTTATATCAAAGAATATGTGTGAACTGTTATATACAGCAGCATAATTATCTATCTGTTGATAAACAGTAGTGTTTACAAAATCTATTTTATGTTTATGAAGCATATGCTCTAAAACGAAAGGTTTTTGAGTTTCTTGAGAAAAAGCAATTCCAGAAAAAATCAAACCTGTTAAAAGAAGATTTTTTAGTTTCACTATTTTTATACCTCCATATTTATCTTAAGCTAAACTTAATTTTTTGCTTTTTAAATATTGAGATTCAATTTCAATTAATCTTAAAAATGAAGTATAATACCAAAAAATGACGTACATCAACATATTCCTAAATCTATATGTGATTATCCATTTTAAAAATTTGATTATTTCAAATTTTCTTTTTATACTATTGTGTCTATTCTTAAGCGAATCCTAAACTCTGCTAAAAATGAAGGAGGTATAGATTTATTATGGCTAAGGTTAAGATGAAAACTAATAAAACAGCTGCTAAAAGATTTAAAGTTACAGCAAAAGGAAAAATAAAGTACTGGAAAGGTGGTGTTTCCCACTACAATACAAAGAAATCAAGCAAAAGAAAAAGACAGGGAAGAAAAGCTCAGTATGTTCCTGAAAATCTAAAAGACAAAGTAGAAAAGTTAATACCTTACCAAGTTTAAAAAGGAGGAGAAAATAAATGAGAGTAAAAGGACCATCGTCTAAAAAACATAAAAAGAAAATTTTAAAGCTAGCTAAAGGTTATTACGGACAGAAACATAGAGTTTACAGAAGAGCTAAAGAGCAGGTTTTAAGATCTCTACAGTATGAGTACAGAGATAGAAGACTTAGAAAAAGAGAGTTTAGAAGACTGTGGATCCAAAGAATCAACGCTGCAGCAAGACTTAATGGTCTTTCTTATAGCAGATTTATGCACGGTTTAAAACTTGCTGGTGTTGACTTAGATAGAAAAGTATTGGCAGATATTGCTGTAACTGACCCTGAAGGATTTGCAAAATTAGCTGAAACTGCTAAAAGTGCTTTAGCTCAATAACATTAATAAGGGTGCAGGTGTGGAGCTCAAAAAGGAAGTTCAGGCTTTAGGGGAAGAAGCAAAAAAACTTATAAAAGAGGCTTTAGATATAGATAAGCTCAATCAAATAAGGGTTGAGTATTTAGGTAAAAAAGGTAAGCTAAAGAATATTCTTAAAACCCTTGGAAAGCTTTCTCCTGAGGAAAGAAAAGAGATAGGACAGCTTGCAAACAAGATTAAAGAGGAGCTTGAATCTCTTTTAAAAGAAAGACAGCAAGAGCTTAAAAAGAAAGCTCTCGAAGAGGAACTTTTAAAAAATCGTATAGATATAACACTTCCTCCCCACTGGATAGAATCAGGAGCTTCACACCCAGTTATTTCTACCCTTATTGAGATTTCAGAAACATTTCTCTCTATGGGATTTTCTATAGCAGAAGGTCCAGAGGTAGAAAAAGAAGAGTACAACTTTGATATGCTCAACATACCTAAAGACCACCCTGCAAGGGATATGCAGGATACATTCTTCTTAAACAACGGAGATGTTCTCAGAACCCATACATCTCCAGTTCAGATAAGAACAATGCTAAAACAAAAACCACCTATAGCCATCATAGCTCCTGGAAGAGTTTACAGAAAAGATGCAGACCCTACCCACTCTCCTATGTTCCATCAGATAGAGGGGCTTTTAGTGGATGAAAACGTTACATTTAGAGACTTGAAAGGAATCCTTAAGATATTTTTAGAGTCTGTTTTTGGAAAAGATGTAAAAATAAGATTTAGACCAAGCTACTTCCCATTTACAGAGCCATCAGCAGAAGTTGATATTGGATGTACAGTCTGTGGTGGTGTAGGATGTAGAGTCTGTAAGGGAACTGGTTGGCTTGAGATACTTGGATGTGGAATGGTTGACCCTAATGTCTTTGAAGCTGTTGGCATAGATACAGATAAATACACAGGTTTTGCTTTTGGTCTTGGTGTAGAAAGAATAGCAATGCTTAAATACCGTATCACAGATATTAGACTTCTATTTACAGGAGATATGAGATTTAATCACCAGTTCA